>NZ_CASFWU010000021.1 GCF_949298305.1 uncultured Bacteroides sp.
AAGGCATAGAGCCTTTGATAACTTTATCGTCAACCTTCTTTCTGGTATTGCTGCATATTGTTGCTTTCCAAAGAAGCCGTGTATCAATGTTTCACGAACGGTTGACACACAGCTTGCATTGTTCTGAATTCGTCGAACTCACGTTAATTATTTTTATGTTATGAGAAACAGGTTATTTACCGTTGGATGCATCTTCATGCTGTGCCTTGCCATGACTGCATGCAGCGAGAACGAGGAGAACAGAGACATTGTACTGACTGAAGGCACGCAGACCGTGCAAACCGTTTATGCCGACCAGACTACGGGAGATGCCGGTGGCATACGCTTTACTGCCGCAACCGACTGGACGGCTACCGTTACCGGAAGTTCCTGTTGACATTTGCCTACAACAGCGAGGGCCGTTTGTCCGAGATGTACGATATTGTCTATTACGGCGACGGGCAGGCTTATTGAACGAGACACCGGGGATGGATTTCAACGTATTGTCTTCACGCAGGCTGTTCGGCACGCACGAAACCGCTTACGACTACGTGACAAACATGCTCTATGCGTTGCGTATGCTGGGCAAGAATAGCAAGAACCTGGTGAAAACCGATTTGGTGAACTGGAGTTATCCTGAATCTGATGGGAAACCTGAAACCAAGGCGACAACCGGGCATGAAGTTACCTGGGCACCTTACGAATATACTTTCACTCCGGACAATTACCTCGATGTGGTGAACGCCCGCTGTACCCTTAAGACTTTTGTGGACGGCAAACTGGCAAACACTACGTACGTCGACGACGAATATAGGTTTACATACGAGTGACGAACTCTGCATGCACGCTGACGCGAAGAAAATGAAGCGGGGGAGCCTCCAGATGGAAGCTCCCCCGCATTTGCTGTTATGTCCGTACAGACTGATTCTTTTTACACCTCTTTAATCAGCTCCATACCCCGCTTGATGGCCTCCTCGTTCATGGGGATAAGGTGGTGGTGGCGTTCGGGCAGGGTCTTCTTCAGTCCCTTGATGACGTTTTCCAGCGTTACCATGGGCTTGATTTTGAGCAGACCGCCCAGCACAATCATGTTGAACGCCTTGGAGTTGTTCATCTCGTTGGCGGCATCCATGGCGTCGATGCGGTAGACGTGGATGTCCTTGCGCGTAGGCGGATGGATGATGCCGTATCCGTCGTAGATGAGCACGCCGCCGGGTTTCACCTTGCTTTCAAACTTCTCCAGCGAGGGCTGGTTGAGGATGACAGCCGCGTCGTACTTGCTGAGTACGGGCGAGGAAATGCGCTCGTCGCTGACGATGACTGTCACGTTGGCTGTTCCGCCTCGTTGTTCGGGGCCGTATGCCGGCATCCAGGACACTTCTTTCCCTTCCATAAGTCCGGAGTAGGCCAGAATCTTGCCCATAGACAATACGCCTTGTCCGCCGAATCCTGATATGATGATTTCTTCTTTCATTGTATTCTTTTTATTATTTTGTGAATAAAGTCTGCTCTGCTTTCAGCATTTGGGGCTTCGCGGATGTTTGCGCCAATAGATGTGCCGCTTTTCATCAGTTGATTGGCGATGACAAATTTTCTGTTTTCCTCCAATAACTCTGTGTATTGAATGATGTGGAGAGAAAAAGCGAAACTCTTATCTAAAATAATGTTTCCAGTATTTATCATCTCATCTCTACATTAGCACATTAGAAATTAGCACATTAGCACATTCTCCCATTAGCACATTAGTGCCTTATCCTTTGTCTTTTAAGTCACCCAGCGGATAGAAGGGGAACATGTTCTCTTCCATCCACTTATTGGCTTTTTCGGGAGACATCTTCCAACCGGAATTGCAGGTGGAAACGATTTCCACCAGGTTGCTTCCCTTGCCGGCCATGGAGTTCTCGAATGCCTTGCGGATGGCTTTCTTGGCCTTGCGGATGGCGGGCACGGACTGCACGCTCTGGCGGGTGACGTAGGCCGTTCCTTCCAGCTGTGCGGCGATGTCGGCCATCTTCAGCGGATAGCCGTGCAGATGAACGTCGCGACCGTAGGGGCAGGTAGAGGTGGGCATTCCTACCAGCGTGGTGGGAGCCATCTGGCCGCCTGTCATGCCGTAGATGGCGTTGTTGATGAAGATGATGGTGATGTTCTCGCCGCGGTTCAGGGCGTGGATGGTCTCGGCTGTGCCGATGCAGGCCAAGTCGCCGTCGCCTTGGTAGGTGAACACAAGACGGCTGGGCCAGAGGCGCTTGATGGCGGTGGCCAGGGCGGGCGCACGTCCGTGGGCGGCTTCCTGCCAGTCAATGTCCAGGTAGTTGTAGATGAATACGGCGCATCCCACGGGCGAGATGCCGATGGCTTTGTCTTCCATGCCCATCTCTTCGATGACTTCGGCTATGAGCTTGTGTACCACGCCGTGGCTGCATCCCGGGCAGTAGTGCATCGGGTTGTCGTTCATCAGAGTCGGTTTCTTGTAAACCAGATTCTCGGGTTTGATGATATCTTCTTTTGTCATAGTTCTTTCTCCTTATCTGTTCGTAAATCGTATGAAAAACTCCATGAGCTTTACAAATATAGCTGTGCCGCATACGTAGATGAAGAGCTTGAAGTCGTCCTTCGCCGCAAAGTAGACGATGATGGAGGCGACGGCAAGAATCATGAAGGCGATGTTCAGCACGTTGCGTATCTTGTCGGGGTTCATTGCTCAATCAGTTTTTCCTTCAGGGCTGCGACGATTTCGTCCGGGTCGGGGACGATACCGCCCAGGCGGCCGAAGTGTTCTACCTTCACCTTGCCGTTGACGGCCAGGCGTACGTCTTCTACCATCTGTCCGGCGTTCAGCTCGGTCACCAACATGCCTTTCACCTTCTCGGCGTATGCCTGGATGGCTTTCGTGGGGAAGGGCCACAGGGTGATGGGACGCAGGATGCCTACCTTGATGCCCTCTTCACGGGCCAATTCCATGGCCTTCTGTCCGATGCGGGCCATGGAACCGAAGGCTACGATGAGGTAGTCGGCGTCTTCGCAGTTGATTTCCTCGAAGCGGACTTCGTTCTCTTCAATCAGCTTGTACTTGGCCTGGAAGCGGATGTTGTTCTTCTCCATCTCCTCAGGCTTCAGTTCGAGTGAGGTGATGACGTTGGGCTTGCGGCCGTTGGCCTTGCCGGTAGTGGCCCACGGGCACTGTGCGATGACTTCGTCGTCGGTGCGGCACGGCTTCTGGGGTGGAAGTACCACTTTCTCCATCATCTGTCCGATGACGCCGTCGGCCAGGATGATGGCCGGATTGCGGTATTTGAAGGCCAGACGGAAGCCCAGTTCCACAAAGTCCGCCATCTCTTGCACGGAGGCCGGGGCAAGGGCAATGAGGCGGTAGTCGCCGTGTCCGCCGCCCTTCACGGTCTGGAAGTAGTCGGCCTGGCTGGGCTGGATGGTTCCCAGACCGGGACCGCCGCGCATGACGTTCACTATGAGACAGGGCAACTCGGCACCTGCCAGATAGGAGATGCCCTCCTGCTTAAGGCTGACGCCGGGGCTGGACGAGGAGGTCATTACCATCTTGCCGCTGCCGGCTCCGCCGTAAACCATATTAATGGCCGCCACTTCGCTTTCGGCCTGCAGCACCACCATACCGGTGGTTTCCCAGGGCTTCAGTTCGGCCAGTGTCTCCAAGATCTCCGATTGCGGAGTAATCGGGTAACCGAAGTAACCGTCGGCGCCACAGCGGATGGCCGCGTGGGCGATGGCTTCGTTTCCTTTCATTAATACAACTTCTTCTGCCATATTTCTCTTCTTGATTTATTCTACTTTGACTTTATACACAGAGATACAGCCGTCCGGGCAGACCGTGGCACACGATGCGCACCCGTTGCATGTATCTTCCAATATCTGGTGGGCATAGTTATACCCTTTGACGTTCACCTCTTTGGTGAGGGCTATTACATGGAGTGGACAAGCCACGACACAGAGGTTGCAGCCTTTGCAACGCTCGGTGTCCACTACGATTGCTCCTTTGATCTTTGCCATAATTTACGTTCCTTTCTCGTATGGTTATTGATTATACATGTCCTTGTTGTAAAAGTTCAGTATGTCCATCGCCATCTGCCGGGCGTGCAGGGCGGGGCTTTCGGGGTTGAGGTCGATGGCGTACTGATAGTTGTTCAGAGCTTGTTGCCAGTTGCCTTGTTTGCGGTAGGCGTTTCCGAGCAGGTAGTAAATCCGGTCTTTCTCCGGAAAGTCTGTTTGCAGCATGTCGTCCGACAAGGCAATGGCTTTGTCAGTCTCCCCTCGGTCAATAAGCTCTTTGATGGTTGTCAATGGCTCGCTGTTCATTCACATTTCACTTTAATCAACCACAAAGATAGTTTTTATTTGAAGACATTAAGCATGTTCGCTTCAAAAAATGAGGGGAAGGGGGGAAATTAGCAGTCGGCGGTTGACAGTTGTTGGTTCGTGGACGGCAGAGCGTTTGGTGAAGGAACTGTATTGTCTTGCAAATGCCCGAGTGTTTCGCTGCAAATGCTGTACTGGTTCCCTGCAAGTATTGCATGGGTGAAGTCTGAAAAGTGATATAGGTCTGAAGTATGTAGCGGGATTGTGTGTCGAATCCCATACAGGCCATACCGTCACTTGAGGGGTGGAATAATTCAGGCACGGAATTGTGCGAACGTTTGCTAATGGAGAGCCCATCAACAGTCAATCCGTGCATTCCGTGCCTGAAGGTGGAAAAGGGAATCCTTTGCCACCGTGGCAAGGGCTCCTTTGTTGTTGTGGCAAGGGCTCCCTTGTTGTTGTGGCAAGGGCTCCCTTGTTGTTGTGGCAAGGGACGGCCTATGGCCGTTTCATCTTGTTACTTGACAGGAATCTTCTCTATTCTGCGCTGGTGGCGTCCGCCCTCAAAGGGGGTGGAGAAGAATTTGGTCAGGATGGCGTCGGCTTCCTGGTTGGTGACGAAGCGTCCGGGCATGACCAGCACGTTGGCGTCGTTGTGCTGGCGGGCCAGTCCGGCAATCTCGGGACACCAGCAGAGGGCGGCGCGGATGCCTTGATGCTTGTTCAGGGTCATGTTGATGCCGTTTCCGCTTCCACAGATGGCAATGCCGGGATAGCACTCACCGGCTTCTACGGCCAGGGCCAGCGGATGGGCGAAGTCGGCATAGTCCACGCTCTCGGGCGAGTAGGTGCCGAAGTCTTTGTATTCCCAGCCTTTGGCTTCGAGCCATTGCTTGACGTATTTCTTCAGTTCGTATCCGGCATGGTCGGAACAAATACCTATGGTTTTCATCTTGTTAATCTGCTAATTGGTTAATGTGTCAATATGCAAATGTGCTAATGGTCAAATGTGCTTTGACATTGCCACATTTCTCACATTAGCACATTCTTCACATTATCACACTGATTTAAAACATTGCTTTCACCTGCTTGTAGACATTGTCTGCCGTGAAGCCCAGTTTCTCGTCCAGCACCTTGTAGGGAGCGGAGAATCCGAAGGACTCAAGACCCCATACCTTGCCGTTGGCGCCTACCAGACCTTCGAGGTTGACGGGCAGGCCGGCGGTCAGACCGAATACCTTGGCTCCGGCAGGGATGATGCTCTCCTGATATTCCTTGGACTGGCTGCGGAACAGACCTTCGGAAGGAACAGATACGATGCGTACCTTGATGCCGTCCTTGCGGAGCAGTTCGGTACCGGCCACGAGTGTAGACACTTCGGAACCGGAAGCAACCAGAATGACATCAGGATTCTCGTCGGAACCGGCTACGATATAGGCACCCTTGGCTGCTTGTGAGTAGTCGTTGCCGGCGGGCAGGTTGGCAATGTTCTGACGGGAGAAGATGAGAGCCGTAGGAGTGGTGGTATTCTCCATGGCCAGACGCCATGCTTCTGTGGTCTCTTCGGCATCGGCCGGGCGGAGTACCAGCATAGAGTTGTGTCCCTTGTGGTTTTTCAGTTTCTCCATCAGGCGGATTTGTGCTTCCTGTTCTACCGGTTCGTGAGTGGGGCCGTCTTCGCCTACGCGGAAGGCATCGTGTGTCCAGATGAACTTCACAGGCACTTCCATCAGGGCTGCCATACGTACGGCGGGTTTCATGTAGTCGGAGAATACGAAGAAGGTGCCGCAAGCAGGGATGACACCGCCGTGCAG
The DNA here is from genome assembly GCF_949298305.1 of uncultured Bacteroides sp. GTDB lineage: Bacteria > Bacteroidota > Bacteroidia > Bacteroidales > Bacteroidaceae > Bacteroides. Next base: position 6,126 of record NZ_CASFWU010000021.1, read on the forward strand.
AGCCATACCGATGCAGCAGCAAGCCATGGTGAGTTCGGCAACGCCGGCCTGGAAGAAGGCGCCGCTGAAGTCGCCCTTGGTGAAGGCGTGGGTCTTCTTCAGGAAACCGTCTGTCTTATCGGAGTTGGAGAGGTCGGCAGAAGCCACAACCATGTTTTCTACCTGAGTGGCCAGTGCGCCCAGTACGGTAGCCGATGCGGCACGTGTGGCTGAGCCTGCTTTCTGTTCGATGGCTGCCCAGTTCACCTTCGGGGCTTTTCCCGAGAAGAACTGCTCCAGCTTGGCTGCCAGTTCGGGGTTGGCTTTGGCCCATTCGGCTTTGGCTGCATAACGTTCGGCTACAATTTTTCTCAGTTCTTCGGCACGTTTGGCGTAGAGTTCCTGAACTTCGGGGAAGATAACGAACGGATTCTCGGGGTCACCGCCCAGATTCTTGATGGTGTTGATGTAGGCATCGCCGCCGAGGGGTGCGCCGTGAGTAGCACAGTTAGCTTCGTAGCTGCTGCCGTCTGCCTTGCGGGCACCTTTGCCCATCACGGTGTGACCGATGATGAGGGTGGGGCGTTCGGTTTCAGCCTTGGCTTCGTTCAGTGCACCGCGGATGGCGTCGGGGTCATTACCGTTTATCTTGATGACTTTCCAGCCCCATGCTTCGTATTTCTTGGCAGTGTCTTCGATGGTTACGGCCTTGGTCTCGGTAGAGAGCTGGATGTCGTTGGAGTCATAGAACATGATGAGGTTGTCCAGTCCCAGCGTGCCTGCAATACGGCCTGAACCCTGAGAAATCTCTTCCTGTACACCACCGTCGGAGATGTAGGCGTAGATAGTCTGGTTCATCACTTCGCCAAAGCGGGCTTTCAGGAATTTGGCTGCGATGGCAGCACCTACTGCGAAGGTGTGGCCTTGTCCCAGCGGGCCTGATGTGTTCTCAATGCCGCGTGCCAGGTCGCGTTCGGGGTGTCCCGGTGTGGGGCTTCCCCATTGACGGAACTCTTTCAGCTCGTCCAGTGTAAACTTGCCGGCCAGTGCCAGTTGGGAGTAAAGCATGGGCGACATGTGGCCCGGGTCGAGGAAGAAGCGGTCGCGGCCTTCCCATGCCGGGTTTTCAGGGTCATATACCAGGAACTCAGAGAAGAGTACGTTAACGAAATCGGCACCGCCCATGGCACCGCCCGGGTGACCAGAGTTTGCCTTTTCAACCATGGAAGCAGCCAGAATACGAATGTTGTCCGCTGCGCGAGTCATAAGTTTGTTGTCGTTCATATTGTTAATAATTGGTTATTGTTAGTACAACGTTACAGACCTTCGAAAGGCCTTATACAAACTATAAGCAGGGCAAAGATAGCTTTTTATGTGCAATTTGCCACATTGTGAGCAGCCCTTTTTTTTAGGCTTTCTTACCTTCTTCCTGCTTAAAGTACAATAAGTTTCCCTGATTGGTCTACTGTAACTCCAATGTTACGATAGATTTTGCGGGAAGTTTGATTTTCAAGACGCCTTTGTTGATTTTTGCTTCCTTAAACGGAGCCAATTTAACTTTGTCGGGGTTCTCGAAAGTGTTGTAGTCTGCAATATTGGCCGAAGTCAGTATTTCGCCTACAGCCTTTTTAGCCTGTACACCGGGAAGATTTACAATAACTTCCTGCGCATTCTTTACATCAACATTGGAGATGGAAATGTGTATTTTCCCGTCTTTGTCTTTCGAGGCTGTAGCGCTTATCAGGGGCAGGGTGCGGTTGTCGCGTACGTTGACAGTCTCGCATTCCAGCTGCAAGGGCAGGTAGGTGGCATCCTGGTGTACTTTGTACATCTTGAAGACATAGTAGGTGGGAGTGAGAACCATTTTGTCATCCTTGGTGAGAATCATGGACTGGAGCACGTTGACAACCTGTGCGATGTTGGCCATCTTCAGACGGTCAGTGTACTTATGGAAGATGTCGAGCGACAGAGAAGCAACGAAGGCATCGCGCAGGGTGTTCTGTTGGTAGAGGTGTCCGCTGATGGTACCCGGCTCTTCGTCCCACCATGTTCCCCATTCGTCGAGAATCAGGGCTACGTTCTTGCTCTTGTCGTATTCGTCCATGATGGCGCAGTGCTTCTTGATGACATCCTCTATCTCGCGACACTTGCCCATAGTCCAATAGTAATCCTCTTCGTTGAACTGGGTAGCAGAGCCTTTGCTGCCTGTCCATCCGGTTACGGTATAGTAGTGGAGTGAAAGTCCGTTCATGCGGGTTCCCACACGGTCCATCAGCACTTTCGTCCAGTTGTAGTCATAGTCGCTGGCACCGCTGGCAATCTTGTACAGATTGTTGCCGTCATAATTTCGGCAGTAGGTGGAATAGCGGCGATAGAGGTCGGCATAATACTCGGGGCGCATGTTGCCTCCACATCCCCAGCTTTCGTTGCCTACGCCCAGGTATTTCACTTTCCACGCTTTGTCGCGTCCGTTCTTGCGGCGCAGGTTAGCCATGGGTGAGTCGCCGTCAGAAGTCATGTATTCTACCCATTTGGCCAACTCTTCTACGGTACCACTACCTACGTTGCCGCTGATGTAAGGCTCGCAACCCAGCATCTCGCAGAGGTTGAGGAACTCGTGAGTACCGAAACTGTTGTCCTCGATGGTGCCTCCCCAGTTGTTGTTCACCATTTTGGGGCGGTTCTCCTTGGGACCGATGCCGTCCATCCAGTGATATTCGTCGGCAAAGCAGCCGCCCGGCCAGCGAAGGACAGGTACTTGCAGGTCTTTGAGTGCATTGAATACGTCAGTGCGATAGCCCTTGATGTTGGGGATGGGGGAGTCTTCGCCTACCCACAGACCTCCGTAGATGCAGGTACCCAGATGTTCGGCAAACTGGCCGTAGATTTCTTTCGGGATGATTTGTGTGCCTTTGTCGGCTTCAACGGTAATCGTAGCATTCTTTTGTGCTGATAACGATACGCTTGCAGCCAAGAACAGGCTGCTGATAATTAACTTGTGTTTCATAGGTTGTATGGTTTGTAAAAAACGTGGAGGAGACAGGAATGTTCGGACGGTGAGTCTTGAACTTTCCTTCTCCTTTCACGTGTGTGTTAATGATTACTTTTTGCAGCGTACGGCTGTTTCTTCAACGGGCAGTGCGGCTTTGTAGTTTTCGATGTATGCATTGAAACCGGCTACCTCTTCGGGGGTAGGAGCAATTTCTACGCCGGCATCTCCGGCAAACACTTTCTCGTCCAGGAAGTCGGCCAGTGACTGCTTCTTGTCGTTGTTCACCAGGTAAGAGCCCAGCAGGGCAATGCCCCATGCACCGCCTTCGCCGGCAGTTTCCATCACCGAGATGGGGGAGTTGAGGGCTGCCGCCAATATCCGCTGGCCTACACCCTTGGTCTTGAACAGACCGCCGTGTCCCGTGATGCGGTCCACTTTGATTTTCTCTTCATTGAACAAAATGTCATTGCCTATCTTGAGCACACCGACCGAGGCGTACAGATGGGAGCGCATGAAGTTGGCCAGGTTGAACTTGTCGTTGGCCGAGCGTACGAACAGGGGGCGTCCTTCTGCCAGTCCGGTGACAGGCTCGCCCGAGATGTAATTGTACGAGATGAGGCCGCCGCAGTCAGCTTGTCCTGCAAGAGCATGGTTGTAGAGTTTCCCGTAGATTTCGTTCATGTCCACAGGGATGCCCATCAGTTCCTGATACTCCTTGAAGAGGTTGACCCATGCGTTGAGGTCGGAAGTACAGTTGTTGCAGTGAACCATGGCTACAAGACTGCCGTCGGGGGTTGTCACCATGTCTATCATTTCGTAGGGCTTGGTCAAGTCTTTTTCCAGTACAATCATGGAGAAAGAAGAGGTTCCGGCCGATACGTTGCCGGTGCGTTGCTTGACGGCGTTGGTGGCCACCATGCCGGTACCGGCATCACCTTCGGGCGGGCAGACGGGGATTCCGGCTTTCAGATGGCCGGACACGTCGAGCTTCTTGGCACCTTCGGGAGTAAGGAAGCCTGCGTTCTCACCGGCCAGCAGAACTTTGGGCAGGATGTCTGTCAACTGCCAGCTGAATCCCTTGGGAGCTACCAGACGATTGAATTTCTCCACCATTTCGGCTGAGTAGTTCTTGGTGGCGGGATCGATGGGCAACATGCCGGATGCGTCGCCGATGCCCAGTACCTTCTCACCGGTAATCTGCCAGTGAACGTAGCCGGCCAGTGTGGTGAGGAAGTCTATGTCGTTTACGTGCTCTTCGTTGTCCAGAATGGCCTGATACAAGTGGGAGATGCTCCAACGTAAGGGGATGTTGTAAACAAACAGCTCGGAAAGGGCCGCTGCTGCCTGGCCGGTGTTGGTGTTGCGCCATGTGCGGAAAGGCACGAGGATTTCCTGCTGCTTGTTGAAGGCCATGTAGCCGTGCATCATGGCGCTCACACCGATGGCAGCCAAGGTCTCAATCTCGATATCGTACTGACTCTTTACATTGGCGCGTAGGTCGGCGTAACAGTCTTGAAGGCCATACCAGATGGCTTCGATACTGTATGTCCAGAGTCCGTCCACCAGTTGGTTTTCCCATGTGTGACTTCCTTGAGCGATGGGCTTGTTCTCTTCGTCGATGAGGACAGCCTTGATGCGGGTTGAGCCGAACTCGATGCCGAGGATGGCTTTGCCTGCTTCTATGGTTGATTTGGGATCTGAAATCATAGGTATATTCTATATAAGGTGAGACAAAAGAAAGAGGGACGGCGTACAGGTGACACGGATGATACAGATTACACAGATATAACACCATCTGCGGTTGTCTGCCCAAACTGTGTTATCTGTGTGCCATCCCTCTTGATACAGATTTTAGCAGAGAGCCTTATTCAGCATGTAGTACACTTCGTTCATGCGCAGTTCTTTCTTGAACTCGCCGATAGTAGTGTCCTTGTTGATGTGAACCATTTCAATACCGGCAATTTCGGCATAGTCTTCCCAATATTCGGCCGTGAGGTCGTAGGAGAAGCAGGAGTGGTGAGTACCACCGGCCAGAATCCAGGCACCTGCACCCACTTCAAAGTTTGGCATCGGTTTCCAAAGGGCGGAAGCTACGGGCAGTTTGGGCAGTGGCTTCGGCTCGATGCACTCTACGTCATTCACGATGAGACGGAAGCGGTTGCCAAGGTCTACTACGGTAGCTGTACAGCCTGTCCCTACTTTGGAAGTGAACACAAGGCGTGCTGTCTGGCTCTTGCGGATGCCAATACCGAGGAAGTGAACCTCCAGACGAGGCTTCTTAGCGGCGATGAGCGGACATACTTCCAACATGTGAGCCTGTAGGATGGAACTGTTTTCGCCATCGAAGTTCAGAGTGTAGTCTTCCAAGAAGGAGCAACCTGTGGGCAGACCTTGGTTCATCACCCATACGGTGCGGTAGAGGGCAGCGGATTTCCAGTCACCTTCGGCACCGAAGCCGTAGCCTTCGGCCATCAGACGCTGGCTGGCCAGACCCGGTATTTGGTCGAAGTAGCTGCCGTCTGTCTGACCCAGGTCGTCGAAGTTGGTAGTGAAACCTTTGGCACCTTTAGCCTTCAGAATGGCGCGCAGGGCAATTTCAGCCTTGGCGGCGTTCCATACTTTTTCATAAGCGGCAGTGCGTCCGTCTTCCAGCTCGGCATCGTGGTCGTAGAGGCGGAAGTATTCGTCAACCAATGCTTTCACTTCTTCGTCCTTTACCTTTGCATGATATTCCATCAGTTCGCTAACGGGGCAGTAGTCCACGTGGTAGCCCATGCGTTGTTCGGCTTCTACCTTGTCACCGTCTGTTACGGCAACGTTGTTCATCTGGTCGCCAAAGCGGATGATGAGCATGTCCTGAGCATCGGCCCATGCGGCACATACGCGCATCCAAACGGCAATCTTCTTTTGAGTCTCTTCGTCCTTCCAGTAGCCGACAACCACTTTGCGGCGTACACGCATACGAGTGCAGATGTGTCCGAATTCGCGGTCGCCGTGTGCGCTCTGGTTGAGGTTCATGAAGTCCATATCCATGGTGTCCCAAGGTATTTCCTTGTTGTATTGGGTGTGCAGATGCAGCAAAGGCTTCTTCAATTGCTGCAGGCCGTGAATCCACATTTTGGCCGGAGAGAAAGTGTGCATCCAGGTGATGACACCGATACATTTTTCTTCGTTGTTGGCAGCTTTGAATACGGCTTCCACTTCCTTGGAAGAGTTGGCTGTACCTTTATATACAACTTTTACAGGCAGTTTGCCTGATTCGTTCAGTCCTTTTACCATTTCGTTGCTGTGTGCGTCTACGGCAATCACTGCGTCACCTCCGTACAGAAGCTGTGCTCCTGTTACGAACCATACTTCATATTGGTCAAATGCGTTCATAATATTGTTGTTTTTAAGTTGTTGGTTAATTGTTCTTGTTTATTAATCTGACGCTATGAGTAACTTGTAGCTCGTCATTTATGGCTCATGGCAAGTTGCCTGTTACTCATAGTATTTTATTTTTGTCCGTAGTAAGCATTCGGTCCGTGCTTGCGGTTGAAATGCTTTTCAACAAGCAGCGGATTCATTGTCAGGTTGGGGTTGACCAAGTAGGCGATGGAGGCCATTTTGGCTACCTGTTCCATGACTACGGCATTGTGGACAGCATCGTGTGCGTCTTTGCCCCAGGAGAAGGGACCGTGGTTCTTGACCAGTACACCCGGTGTGTGTACGGGGTTCAAACCCTCAAAACGTTTTACGATGACGTTGCCTGTTTCCAGTTCGTATGCACCTTTTACTTCGGCTTCCGTCATGTCATCCGTGCAGGGAATGGCGTCGTGGAAATAGTCGGCGTGGGTGGTACCGATATTGGGTATGTCACGTCCTGCCTGAGCCCAGGCAGTAGCATACGTAGAGTGTGTGTGTACTACACCGCCGATTTCAGGAAAGGCTTTGTAGAGCACCACATGCGTGGGAGTGTCTGAAGACGGTTTGAGCTTTCCTTCTACGACTTTGCCGTTGAGGTCTACTACAACCATGTCTTCGGCTTTCATTTCATCGTAGCTGACGCCACTAGGCTTGATGACCACCAAACCTGTTTCGCGGTCAATGCCCGAAACATTACCCCAGGTGAAGATGACCAGACCATGCTTCACCAAATCAAGGTTGGCGCGAAATACTTTTTCTTTTAGTTCTTCTAACATAATGTTTAAAGTATAAGGGTTACAATTTGAACTTAGGTGCTTTGCGATAAGCTTTTTCGTTGAATTGGTAGAGAGCAGCACCCCGTTTGGAGCTTTTCTTGTCTATCAGGTCTGTTTTTTCAATGTAGTCCATTTCTGCTATCCGTTTACGGAAATTCCGTTTATCTATGGATTCTCCGTAGATGGCCTCGTACAGACTCTGAAGTTGCGACAAGGTAAACAATTTGGGTAAGAGGTTGAATCCGATAGGTTCTACCGATGCTTTCTGTTGCATCAGTTTTCGTGCCTGTTCAACCATGGCCGGATGGTCGAATATCAGTGGTGGCAATTCATTGATGTTTACCCAAAATGCATTGTGCCGCTGTACCAGTTCGCGGTCATATTCGTTAATGTTAATCAGTGCATAATATGCAATGGATACAACCCGTTCGCCGGGGTCGCGGTCTATGGCACCGAAAGAGCCGACTTGCTCCATGTAGACATGGTCCAGCCCTGTCAGTTCGGCTAATACTCGTTTAGCTGCATCGTCCACACTTTCGTTTTCCTGGACGAACCCGCCCATTAAGGACCATTCGCCCATGGAAGGCTCGAAGTTGCGCTTCAGAAGCAGCAAATTGAGTTCTCCTTCGTGGAAGCCGAAAATGATGCAGTCTACCGATACGTAGAATTTGGGGTTTATGCTATAATAATTTGTCATTGACAAATGCACTGTTAAGTAAGTGAATGTGAGTTTCGCAAGTAAGCCTTGTGTTCAACACGTACTTGCGAAACTCTGAAGCGAGCTTTTTATAATTACCAGAAATAAGCATAGAACAGGGCGCAGAGGATGATTACACCCAGCGTTGCGATGACATCCCACTTGTTCCAGCTGCTTCTAATCAATTCTTTGTAACTACCGGTGAAGGTGATGGCTTCAATCTGTTGTGCCGAAGGTTTCGGAGTGAAGCAGGATACGACAGCCATCAGTACGAGCAAGAATACCAGCAACCAAACCTCAAAGATGAGCCAGTTGGTCTGCCAGAACCATGTGGTGTATTCCCAGAAGGCACCGTCCATTGTGGCTTTGCCTGAATCTGTGATGACATTGGTGAGCAGTCGGACCATTCCGATAAGGAAACCACCAATGAGGCCCCATTCGCCAGCCTTTGGAGTGATTCGTTTGGAGAAGATGCCGAGGGTGAATACAGCAACCATGGCGGGAGCAATCAGAGACTGGATGTCCTGCAGGTATGAGTAGAGGTTGCCCATGTTCATCATGATAGGCATCCATGCCAGACCCAACAGTACGACAACTACTGTTGCGATACGGCCAACCAGTACGTAGTGGCTTTCGCTCATGCCTTTCTTCATCGGTTTGTAGAAGTCCTCAGTGAACAGAGTGGCGCAACTGTTGAAGAAAGCTGCGAGTGATGCAACGAGTGCGCAGATGAAACCAATGGTCACGATGCCTTTAATGCCGGCGGGGAGGATGTTCTTTACCATCATGGCGAAGGCACCATCGGTGTCGTGGGTATTGGTGATGTCCATTACGATACCGCTACCGGTCTTTTGGGACAGTGCGTATGCAACCATACCCGGAATCAGGAACATGAATACAGGCAACAGTTTGAAATAACCGGCGGCAATGGTACCGCGGCGGGCGCGTTTCATTACTACATCGTCAGATTCGCCTTTTTGCTGTCCAAGCACACGTTGTACAATGTGCTGGTCGGTACACCAGTACCAGAAACCGATGATGGAAGCGCCGAGGAACACTACATATCCGGGGAATTGCGGATACATGGGGTCAGCGGGGTCGGTGTGGAACATGTGGGTCGTACCGAAGCCATCGTGTGCGGCATTACAGGTAGCCATCATCTGAGACCACCCTTCGCTGATGCTGCCGTCTCCCAACATGTGCAAGCCCAGGAACAGCACCAGAAAAGAACCGATGATAAGGATAGGGGTCTGAATGGCGGACAGAGTCATTACACCTTTCATACCACCGAATACGGTAAACACGGCAGTAACGGCAATCAGGCCGATGGCGCCATACCAGAAAGGCAGGCCAAGCAGGTATTCAAAGAAAATACCGCCGGTGAAAGCTGTTACAGAGACCTTGGTCAGCACGTAGGCAATCAAGGTGATGATGGACAGCCACGAACCTGTGCGTTGGGTATAGCGGAATTTCAGGAAGTCGGGCATGGTGATGATTTTGCCCATTTTGTTGTTCAACAGCTGATAGAAGGGAACAAACAGCCATCCCAGAATCAGAATCATCCAGCCTTGCATTTCCCAGTGGGCCATACCTACACCATCTTTGGCACCTGTTCCGGCAAGACCTACCAAGTGTTCAGAACCAATGTTGGCGGCAAAGATGGCTGCACCGATGATGTACCAAGGTTCGCCTTTTCCGAACAGGTAGTCCTGGCTGTCGGCACCTTTCATTTTCTCCTTGTCTTTCTTGATGGCACGATAGATAGCCCAGGCAATGGCAACAACTCCGATGGCAAGCACCACCCAGTCGAGCCAGATAAATTCATTAGTGTTCCAATTCATAATTCTTTTATGTTTTAGTTAGTATTATCTTTGAGGTTATTTTTCTACACCAAATTTGAAGATACATTCGCTATTATAAGTCTGTCCCGGTTCGAGAATGACAGAAGGCCATTCCGGTTTGTTGGGACTGTCAGGATAATGTTGTGTTTCCAGACATACAGAGGCGCGCTGGTTGTAGACGATACCTTTCTTGCCGGTAACAGTGCCATCAAGGAAATTGCCGGAGTAGACTTGGATGCCTGGTTCGTTGGTATAAACCTCCAGTGTGATACCAGTGGTCGGAGAGGTCAGCTTGGCAGCAAGCTGGGTGATGTCGCCGTTGGTGTTCAGCACCCAATTGTGGTCATAGCCGTTTCCGTTCTTGAGCTGTTCGAAATCATAGTTGTTGATGTCTTGTCCTACAGCTTTCGGGGTTGTGAAATCCATCGGAGTATCTTTAACAGGGAGAATCTCACCGGTAGTCATGAAAGTGCTGTCAACCGGTGTATAAGTGTCTGCATTTACATACAGGATATGGTCGGTAGCAGCTTGAGCAGGATTTCCTGACAAGTTAAAGTAAGAGTGGTTGGTCATGTTGATGACTGTCTTCTTGTCTGTAGTTGCAGTGTATTTGATGTCTATGCTGTTGTCCTCTGTAAGTTTGTACAGTACTTTGGCTGTTACGTTCCCGGGAAAGTTTTCGTCACCGTCGGGTGAAATGCGTGTCAGCTCCAAGGTCGTTGCATCGATGGGCTTGGCTTCATAGACCTGATATTGCCATCCTTTGGGTCCGCCATGAAGACAATGTCCGAAGTTGTTTTGGGGTAGTTGGATTGTGTCACCATCCAGCACCATGCGTCCTTGGTTGATTCGGTTTGCATAACGTCCGATTGATGCACCGAAATCGCTGGGTACATTGATGTAATCGGCAATGCTGTCAAATCCTAACACAACATCTTGCATGGTTCCATTTTTGTCGGGAACCATGATGGAAACAATACGTCCTCCAAAATTGGTGATACATACTTCCATGCCTGCCTTATTCTTTAAAGTATAAAGATTGGTCTGGGCATTGTTTACCTCTGTTTGAAATTTCGTAGGATTCAAGCCGGATAAGGTAAGCTGAGTTTCCGGTTTCTGTGCGCAAGACGCCAGCATCAATGCTGTAATTCCTGCCAATAAACAGTAATTCTTCATAGTGCTATTTTTATTTGTGAATTAGATATTTATCTTTTCGGGTGTAAAAGTAACACTTTTGTTTGGTGTAGTATATACACTTTTATATGTTCTGTAACATAATTGCAAAAAAACTGCATGGAGAGTAATACTCCAATGCAGTTTTTCAGTATTAGAATGAGCAACTATTTATTTCTCTTTCCCCAATAGGTTTTAAGGTTACCTCCATAGCCCGCATAAACGATGGTATGCGTTCTGGGTGAAGCTTCCCAGTCAGTCTCGCGTTGTAGGTATAGCTCCACTCCGTTGACGGTTAAAATCTGGTCGTTTGCATCGTAGCTCCACGAGCTTCCTTTCCATGTGCCAGCCGTGACAGTGTGGTTGGCGGCAAGTGTCATGACTGAAGATGTTTTCTGTTTACCATAGCTGTATGACAAGTCTATATGTTCCCAGTTGCCAATCAGTTCTTCTTCGGTAATGGCAATTTGAGGAACGGCTCCATAGCGTTCCGGCATGACCAGGGGCCATCCGTCTTTGGTCCATCGGATGCTACGGATATGTCCCATCATAATGGCATTGCTATACGCGTTTCCACCAACGTTGACAGGGAACCTACCTTGTGAAGCATAATACCAATTGCCGTTTCCGTCATCAAATATGGCACAATGAGAAATTCCTACCCAACCATAGCTGTTTTGGAATTGGTAGGGATGTGTCACTACAGGCAGTACTTCTCCTCCGAAAGTAGTTACATCGGTTCCGTCAATACCTAAATATGGCCCTTCAATGTTTTTTGAACGGCATACCCGTGTATTGTAACATACGCTTAATTCATCGTATGCCAGAAACATATAGTAATATCCTGTCTCAGGATTATAGACGATTTCTGCTCCTTCGGAGCCTTGCCAGCGATTTCCCATCTCTCGGGTAGCTACTAATTTCCCGTATGGGGCAATTTCTTCTTCTGTTCCCCAGGACTGCGGTAATTCTTCAAGTGTCTTTCCGGTTTCTGGATTAATTTGCACAACTGCTATGCCACTGTGCCATGAACCGTAAAATAGAAAATGTCGATTGTCATCGGTAATGATATAACTGGGGTCAATGGCATTCCATTTATAGTAACAATTCCCCCAATCGTTGGCTGGCACATTGTAGTTCAGTCCTTTGTCGGAAGCATTGGTAATGACATATCCTTTGTCTTCCCATCCGTCGTTATTGGCAGGATTGTTGTTTTCCATTAATCCGATAAATGCACGTTCGCTCCACGTCCCGTCACCGTTTAGTGTTCCTGGGCATACAATGGAATAATACATTCGGTAAAGGCCGTTGCGTACTTTACGCACACAAGGTGCCCAATAACCAAAATCATTAGTCGAGGGTTGTATTGTTGGAAGTCCCATGTCTACCCGTATTTTGTTGAGTTGAGGAATAACCCAATCTGGTAAACTATGCATGGTACCACCCAAGTATTCCCAGTTAATCAAATCTTTGGACCGGCGTGCATGGAAATGCCCTCCTGCTGTATGTGCATTCCCATACGAGGCATCAGTCTGGTACATATAATAATAGCCATCTTCTGCTAAAACGACAGAGGGATCGTGTACATTGGCAAGGTTCCATTGATTTCGCTGGCTCCAATCAGCCAGGTTTGTATAGTCATCAGGATATAGGGGAGGTTCGTAGGTGTCCAATTCGGAAGATTCTGGGGCTGCTGCTGTTGTAAATTGGATTTCGGGTGAATATATAGCCTCTGCATTGGCAAGTAGGACAAATGCTTTTACAAAGTATTGCGTTTCAGGTTCGAGGCCGGATAAAACCAAGTTGATGGTTGTGCCGGCGCTGTTCATTTCCACGGTTTGCCCATGAATTGTAACATTGGCTTGCGTATCGTAACAGAGTCCTTTTTTTACAATCGAGGAAACTCTGTTGGTTGTAATGGAGGCTTTAATCTCTGCTGTTTGATCTGTTATGTTTATAATGGTAGGTGTCTCAATGGACACCGAAATCTCTTCCTCATTATAAATCTCTTCTGGATTTTCGCTACTACAGGCAGTCCAAAAGATAAGGCTGCCTAATAAAAATGTCCATTTGAATCTTTTCATAAACTGAAAAATGATAATATTTTCAACTCTTGAATTTGTACGTTTTACAAGATATTTTTGAGTGAACAACACTTGAGTTCCTGATCGTTTCTCTTGTAGAACTTGTAGTAATACAAAATTGCGGATTACAGATTACGAAAGTATAATTTATATTTCATAACCATGTAATCCGCAATATTTTTTTATTCAGCTGCCTCTTCTTCCGAAGAATCAGTTACAGTGTCTGCTTCCATTTTTACTTCCGGAGAGTAAATAACTCCTTGGGGATAGATGGTTGCAAATGCACGTACATAATAAATTGTATTGTTTTCCAGTTCTGTTAATGTCGCTATCATTGTTTTATCGCTCATGGTTGCTTTTACCGTAGCGTCATAAATGGTAGGAGTAGGAGTGTTACTGTAACAGAAACCGTATGCCATTACTCTGATTTTGCCCGAGTCGATATCTTTCTGATTGACTTGGACATCTGTGACAGCCTTGGCTGTGGGTACGTTGATTTCAGATATGACGGGGGCGTTGAGCGCAAGGTCTACATCTGGAGTCGTAACGGTACTTTCGTTATACTCATCGTTGTCGCAGGCTGTATGCCCAATGGCAAGTGTGCAGCTTATCAAAATAAGATTAAACCATTTACGTATTTTCATATTTATATTCCTTTACTGAATGTTTCATTCAATCACTTCTTTATTGTTCTCACTGTTATTCTCTCCCGAAGAGGAGGATGCACTAAGTTCCCAACCACTATTTTGTCCTAATCTGGGAAGACGTTTGATTTCGTCATCCGGTATGGGGAAGTAGTAATTCTTGGGACTGTTGAAAGCTCGTGACGTATATGTTTCTGAATACCCATAGTTAAACACTGTACTAGCATTGGGGGTAATCTGTACTCCGTACAAGTTGTAAACTTGTTGATAATACGGCTTGTTTCTTTCACTGCTGACTGTTACTCCTTCAAACAGTTTCCAACGACGTTCGTCAAAGAATCGATGGTCTTCGAAGCAGAGTTCTATACGACGTTCATTACGGATGCGTTCGCGCAGTTTGTCTTGTGTCATTCCGCTATAGGCAGGCATACCCACGCGGGCACGTACTTGATTTACATATTCATACGCTTCTGAAGTCCGACCAGCCTCATTCAAAGCCTCAGCTGCATTCAGTAGAATTTCAGCATAGCGGAAGATAGGACAAGCATGTGTGTAAGTTGTAGGACTTTTCCAAGACATGTTGTTCAAAAACTTCTTGGTATAGTAACCGGTTACCGTACCGCCATGCAGTTCCTGATAATCCAATCCTGTACCATAAGTGATATCTACCATTCGTTCTTCTTCTTGTTCCGGGTCTCCCCAAATAGAACCATGGTGCAGAATCGTTTGTTCCAAACGGGGATCTCGGTTGGCGTATGGATTCTGCGGGTCGTAAGATGGGTCCTGATCAATGGGAAGTCCGTTGATTGTTTCATAACTATCTACCAGATTCTGGGTCGGATTGGTTCGTCCTGTTGAGTTGGCCGAACCGCTGAATCCACAGGGAGCCAGAAATTCTTCGATGGCTCGTGTCTGCCATTCCGAACGGCTGAGAATATATTCATTGTTCAGGTGCGGAGTGGAAATAAAGCATTGATAATAGTTTTGATTCGGATCACCTATATCATACAATCGGTAAGGATTGTTTTGGGACGCATTCTTGCGTATGAAATCGAGGGCTGCTTCTGCAGCTGCATCCCATTGGCTTTGGTCGTTAGACGGATTGTTTAGTGGAGATGCTTTGTATAGAAGGGCTCTGGCTTTCAAAGCATAGGCTGCTGCACCGTTCACTCGTCCCCAGTTAAGTTCTTCTTGGGCATAACGGAATGGGAGCACATCTTTTACTTTGTCACACTCATCAGCAATCCATTGCAATGCCTCTGCTGCTGGAGTACGCGGCTGGTTCATGGCATCCAAATTGGTTGTCTCAAAAATAATAGGTTTACCTTCTGCGTCATCGCCAACAATGGGTATTGCTCCAAAATAGCTGACCAAATCAAAGTGAAAAATGGCACGCAGGAAGCGGGCTTCTGCCATATAGCGGTCATACAGGCGGTTGTTGTCATCATTGGTCTCCTCATTACCAACTACGCTTTCTTTTGCATACGTCAGAAAGTTATTGGCTGCGCGAATGGCTTTAAAATCGTTACTCCAAAAATAATTGGCGAATTGATGATTGGTGGCATCATACGAATCACGCAGAACACTGTGGTAGAAATGTACGTTCCAAAAAGAGATAGCATTGTCTGTCATACAATCCCGTGAGGCTCCTCGGTATTGTCCGTCTGTGTAGCCGACGAAGGCGTCGGGTAAGTAAGTGTAAATGTTTGCGAGCAGCCCACGTGTGTTTTCTGCTTTATTGAAAACATCTTCAGCGCCAAGAGTCAAGTCTACTTCTTTGTCCAAAAAGTCGCTGCAGGCAGTTAGATTTACTGTCAGCAAGGCTGCTGCCATATATTTTATGTATCTTCTCATATCTGTTTCATTTTATTTGTTAAAATCCAATATTGACACCAAAGGTGAATGTGCGGGTTTTGGGGTACCACCATACATAACTCATCGGTTTTTCGGGGTCAAGACCATCGGGGAGGCCGCTCCAAGTGTACAAGTTGTAACCGCTGAAATAGAAACGGCATTTGGTCATGTTAACCTTTGCTATTAATTGTTTGGGCAATGAATAGCCTATTTCGATATTGCGTAAAGAAAGGAAGTTACCGTTTACAATCCAAATGTCATTTTGGTATGTACCAGTGTCTCGGTCCGAATCAATGGCATTGTAACCACCGTATGTCGGGCGCGGGTATTTGGCGTTTAAATTGCGGGGATCATAGGGATCATCGGTATAATATCCCCAAGAGTTGACAACTTCGTGTGTTCCCATGTTGCTCCATCCGGAGAAAGATACGGCCGGTGAAAGGAATACATCACGGTTCAGATAGGCTGTCAGTACGGCACGTGCATCGAATCCTTTGTAGCTGAAGCCGAATGTCATGGTCGGAATTAATTCCGGTATGACGGTGTATGTATCCGGTATCATATCATTGGAGTCAATCATGCGGTCACCATTCAAATCTTTGAACACTGCTGTTCCTAATTTTTGGGCACCATTGGAAGCACTGTTATACGGATATTTCTCCGGATGGTCAATGGCATCTTGTTGGCTGGTAGCAATCAAATTGGGATCTGTTGCCCATTCTACGAATTTGTAACGGTTCCATCCACCAATTGTATTGTTGAATGAACTTTCATACAATGCTTGTACTGAGGTGTAGTCCAAAATACGATTTCCAGTCTTACGTTGCCATTCTACATTAGGTTCAGTTTCGTCCATTTCGGTAATTTTGTTGGTGTTGTATGTTACCATACCTTCAATATAATAACTGAAATCACCGATACGGTTATGGTGTCCCAAGGTTACTTCAAAACCTTTCGTTTCGGCTTTACCGTAAGAATCTTGTGCTACGCTAATACCCAGCATGTCAGGTACGCTGGTACGCGTTACCAAAATATTTGAGCGCCATTCTTTGAAAACATCTACAGCACCATACAATTTTTTATTCCAGAAGTCAAAGTCCAGACCAATATTCAACATGTCGCTGATTTCCCATTTGTTATTGGCATTTCCGGCCATGGTTTCTGCGAAACCGTTAACATACGAACCTGAATAACCGAAACCGTAACCTGTGGCAGAACCATACGTGTTCTGGTATGGATAGCGTCCAGCTCCAGTATTGGCTTGTCC
Organism: uncultured Bacteroides sp.; assembly: GCF_949298305.1. Classification (GTDB taxonomy): domain Bacteria; phylum Bacteroidota; class Bacteroidia; order Bacteroidales; family Bacteroidaceae; genus Bacteroides. The sequence goes on from NZ_CASFWU010000021.1 coordinate 22,838, forward strand.
GGCACGTCCGTAAGAAGCGCGAAGTTTCAGTAAATTAATTTTGTCGTTTTTCAGCCAAGGCTCTTCTGAAGCAACCCATCCGCCAGAAACACCATAGAATGTTCCCCAGCGTTCATCTTCACGGAAATTATCACTACCCATACGGGAAATGTTTCCTGAGAAGATATAACGGTTAGCATAGTCGTATGTCACTTGGCCATTCCATGATAAATAACGGTTTGATGAATTATATTGGGCGTTGTTCGGTTCCAGTACATTGTTCTGGTTTCGGTAGGAACGGGCAAAGGCGCGTGCACTAACATTATGCTTCCCGAAACTGTTCTCATAGCTGAGGCCGCCCAACATGTTCAGATTGTAATAATGGGCACGCTGATTGCCACCGCCGGCCGATGTATAATGCAAGGCTGTATATGAAGAGAACTTGGTATATTCTATTTGTGAAATATCAGTCACATTCAAGTTTGCATAGTCATAGTTATAGGAATTGATATCATTGGCCTGAGTGGTTTGGAATACTTCGTAAGAGTCAAAGCTGACTGTTGCATTGACTTTCAATCCTGGAAGAATCCTTTTCAAATCGCCGTTGACAGTTACGGTTGAGTACAGGTTACGACGTCTGTTTTTGTCTTGACCGGATGAAGCCAATAGTCTGCCGGCATTGTTTGCGGTAGAGGATGCGTACATTTCTCCGTTCGGACAGTATACTGGTTCCATCGGATTGGCCTCAACGGCTCCGAATGTCGTCAGGTTGAACACGGAAGTCAGCGGCTGGGAGATGTTGTCGATACGTCCTCCCAAATCTAATGACACATTTAAATACTCATTGACATCAATGTCCAGATTGGATCGCAGATTCCAGCGGTTCAGCATGTGGGTGGTGTTATAGTCCTTGTTATAATTGGTCCATTTGTCGTTCCACATGCCTTCTTGGCGGAGATAAGAGAGTGAGACATAGTAGCGTGCCCTTTCGTTGCCTCCGTTAATTTGTACATTGGTTTTATACATAGGGGCTGTTTCCCGATAGAGCTCATCGAACCAGTTGGTGTTGAAATACTTGTACTGGTCCATGCCAGTCAGTTGTTCTCCGTTGCAGACGCGGCGGTACATTTCAATCTGTTCATCGGTATACATGGGTTGCAGGCCGTCCAGATAGCGTACACGATTGCGTGTCAAGGCCATGTTGTAGGAATTCTGATTTTCCATTTTGTTGCTCAACATTTGGAAACCTACTTCCTGCGTAAAATCAACATGGGTCTTACCTGCTTCTCCACGTTTGGTGGTGACAATGATGGCACCATTGGCACCGCGCATACCGTAAATGGCGGTGGCGGCAGCATCTTTCAAGATAGTGATGTTTTCAATGGGAAAGGCATCGAGGAACGAAAGGTCACGTTCCACATTGTCCACCATTACCAACGGAGCACGGGCGCCACTATTCATAGTGCGGATACCACGGATGTACATGGCTGACTCTGTCCATCCGGGTTCAGAAGACCATTCGTAAGTCTCCACGCCGTTGACAGTCGAAGTGAATGCGTTTTGCAACACCGTGATGGGGTGCTTCTGCAGTTCTTCACCGGTTACAACCGAGGTCGCTTCTGTCATAATCTTGCGTGTTTTGCGGCCGAACGGTACAGGCATGGTATGTAGGTATTCGTCTGCATCCTCTTGTATTTTTACATTGAAATCATCACTGAATTCTACCGGTACTTGCGTATTTTTGTATCCTACGCAACTTACGCAGATTTCATCTGTCAGTTTCACATTGTTCAGGCTGAAGTAGCCTTCTGCGTCAGAAAGGGTGATGCGGCTTTCTTCCGCTACATTAATGATGGCACCCGCTACAGGATTACCTTCGGTGTCCACTATTCGTCCTTTCAAAGTCTGCGTGCTTTGCGCATATAGATTGGCTGCAGCAAACATTAACGCTGCCGTCAGCAGTCCTTTGCCTGCCTGGGCTATTTTGGTAATGATATGATTTACTTTATACATATTCTTATCAGATTAAGGATTAATTCCAACCCGGGTTATTTTCTATACCAGTTTTCCAATATTCGGTTTCCGGAATCGGATAAAGGTACATTCTTTCTTCAAACACTCGTTTTTGTGTCACCTTTCGCGTGATGGTGCCATTGGCCGCCACATCTACACCAATGATGTCACGTGCAAGTGCTTTTTCGGCTACATTCCAGCGACGCACATCCCAGAAGCGATGTTCTTCAAAGGCCAATTCCACGGTGCGTTCTTTGCGGATGAAATTGCGCATGGCTTCTTTCGTTTTCAAGTCGGCACGATCGGCTACATTGCCTTTGATACCTGCGCGGTGACGAATTTGGTCGAGCAGGTTGCAGACTTCTTCTGTAGGGCCTTCTACTTCGTTGAGCGCTTCGGCACGGTTCAATATAATCTCTGCATAACGGATGTATGTCCACAGTCGGCGTGAATTGCCACTGTGTTCGTTGTTCAGAATGGTTTCTGGAATCAGTTTGCGTACGTAATAACCGGTTTGGGTAGCATTGGCGTTACCTATCGGATTATCTCGTTGTCCGCGTACTACATTAATGACTCCACTGCCCCAGCTTACTCCATTATACAGAATGCTTGCTTCCAGTCGTTTGTCACGATTAGCCCACATGTTGGCATCACTGTATCCGCTTTCTGCATTGATTGTGGGAGTGGTACCGTTGTAGACTGGCGCTCCCGTGTCATCGTATTCGGTAAAAGGAGAAGAACCGTCTATCATATCGTACATATCGACCAAATTCTGTGACGGACATAAGCCGCCGTTTCCACCTTCACCCACTGGAGTATCATTGGAGATTCCGCTCCAGCCGATGGTTCCGTCGTTACGGTAGAAAATGATTTCCGTATTGTTTTCTGTGTAAGGTGTCAGCAACCAGGCATTTGTCAAGGCTGTTTTGGGATCTGTGTCATTGGTCATCAAAGCATAGTTGCTTCCATAATCGTCCATGAATCCTTTGGCTGCATCAGCGGCTTGTTGCCAGGTAATGCCAGATTCACTGCTGTAGCGCGGACTTGCCATGTAGAGCATGATATGGCTGTAAAGCGCACGGGCTACGGGTTGCATAATGCGTCCGCCGTATGTGCTTTCAGTATTATAAGTCATCAGTCCGCTTTCGCATTCCTGTAGCTCTTTCAAGATAAAATCCACTACATATTCCTTCAGTGAAGGGCGATTAGTATAGTCGGACAACAAGTCTCCGTCTGGATCAAGAACTGTAGTTACCAAAGGAATAGGACCGTACCGTAAGAACAATTCCCAATAGAAATATGCACGGAAAAAGCGGGCTTCAGAAATGTATTGTGTTTTCTGCCTTTGATAGTTCTCTTCGCTCAGGTCAGTGTCTTTAGGTACACTCTCAATGCGTTCGAGCAGCATGTTACACTTGCGTATGGCACGATAGTAATGTTCCCAGGTAGATGTCAGTTCTGGTGCTCCACCGCCGCCGTAATAATTGCCGATGTTGAAACTGGTTCGTACGCCACCTGAAGCATAGCTGGTATGTCCCAAATCGGTTGCAGCATCCAGCCAGGAATTATTGATGCGGAGGGCGCCGTGGCGCAGAAAGTTGTATGTATCGAAATGGAACTGTTCCATCAGTCCCCAGTCACTGAATACTTCGTCTCCTGTCAGCTCACCGCTGGGTTGCTTGTCAAGAAAATCACCGAACATGTCTTCACAGGAAGTCAGTGTGGTGGAAGCAACGGACAAAGCCAATAAACTATATAATAATGTTTTCTTCATAATTCTTCTGTTAGAAATTAATGTTTACACCAAAGTTTACGGTTTTCATGATGGGATAACGGTTTGAGCCGTTGCTCTCTGGGTCAGTCAAGCCGTCCAGATGGTCCCAGGTCACCAGATTGTTCGCATTGACATAGAGGCGACAGTTGCTCATGCCTACAGTCCTGATCCATTTTTCAGGGAGCGAATAGCTCAGTTCGATGTTTTTCAGCCGGATGAATGCACCGTTCTTCAGGAAGAAAGAGTTCTGGCGTTGATTATGATCGCCATAGCTGTCGTAGTGTAGCAGGGGATACTTGGCGTTGGCCAGATTGTATGCTTCACTTTCTGCCGGGTTCCAGCGTTGCAGATGATGTTCTTTCACTTTACCACCATTGACAAAAGCATACATGGCCTCGGCATCGTAGTAGCGGCTAACGTGGTCCACTCCTTGGAACATGATGCTGAATCCCCAGCCTTTGTAATTGGCTCCTAATGTCAGTGCATACATGTTTTCAGGTACGTCGCTGTATCCGATGAAAGTAACGTCACGTTCGTCAATGAAACCGTCGTTGTTCATATCCCGGTATTTTAAGTCACCTGCCTTTACGTCGCCGAAAGTCGATATGGGCAGTTCGCCACTGTCAATGTCTGATTGCGTAACAAATCCATCGCAGACAAGACCGTAGTATTGACCGATGGGATGTCCTTCTTCCTTCCGATATCCGGTCATCAGGCTCGGTTCATCCTTGGAAGTGATTTCATTCTTTGCGTGTGAGAATGTGAAGCCCACGCTGTAATCGAAATCTTTGCCGATGGTATTATGATGCTTCAGTTCAATTTCATAACCTTTGTTGGTGGTTTTTCCTAAGTTCCCTGCGGCCATGTTTACTCCCACCCATTGCGGACGGGTCTGGTAGGTTGTCAGAATGTCGTTACGTTTTTCGTAGAAAATATCCACATTACCATTCAGCAATCCGTTGAATAAGCCGAATTCAATACCAAGGTTGTACTTGTGGGCGCGTTCCCAGGTTACCATGTAATTCGGGTATTGTGCTTCATAGATACCTGTCTGGCCGGTTGTACCGAAAGTATAGTCGTTGTTTATCTGGTTCCAGGCTTCTTCGTAAAGGAATCGCTGTACTACGCCGTTTACACTGTAGATGTCATTACCTACTTGTCCATAGCTGGCACGGATTTTCAGGTTGTTCAGCCATTCACTGTACGGTTGCATGAAACTTTCATTGCTTACACGCCATCCCACCGAAAATGCGGGGAAGAAACCGAAGCGTCGGCCTTTCATGAAGTTTTCCGAACCGTTATAACCGAAGTTTACCTCTGCAAGGTAACGGTCATCGTAGGCGTATGTGGCGCGGCCGACCAGACCTTGGTAACGGCGGGCCAGTTCATCATTGATGCGATGGTCGTTTTGGTTGTAGAGCAACATACCTGTTACATCGTGTTTGCCGAATGTACGTGCATAGTTTACTTGGGCTTCCATATAGAGTTTATAGTCGGCGGCATGAGACTGCGAGCCGGCCAATTCGCCATCGGCGTTGAAGCGGTTCCATGATTTGAGCTCACCAGGGTTGCTGGTGTCCGTCAGTTGGTATGTAGCGAAACTTTTGCTGTAGAGTTTACGGTTATAAGAATCATAGTCAAACGAAAGCATACCTTTGACACTTAATCCGGGTGTCAGCCAGTCCATCTTATAATCAGCAATGAAGTTGGTTTCGTTGATAGTGTTGGTGGCACGATAGAAACCGGCTTCGGCCAGACGGCCTACAATGTTGTTTTGGTATTGGGAAGTACCTCCATAAATGGTTTCGGTCTTTTCACCGTTCTGCACTTCTGCCGACACGGGAAACAGCCATCCTGGCGTATGGTTCAGTTCGTAGAAGATTTCACTGTAACCGCTTGATTCGTTCGAATTAGGACCTCCACGTTCCTCGAAACGGGTACCGAAGTTGACAGAAACGGTCAAATCCTTAATCAGGAAAAAGTCCATATTGGCACGGAATGCGTAACGGCGGAAACTGGGACTTGAGGAATTGCCGTAAGCATCGTTGCTCAAGTCCTTTACCAGACCCTGTTGGTCGTAGAGTTCGGCTGAAGCGTAATAACGCATACGTTTCGTACCACCACGTATGCTGACGTTGTAGCGCTGTGCGGGGGCGGTGCTGTTCAGAACTTCGTCATACCAATCTACATTGGGGTAAAGTATGGCATCTACTCCGGTCAATTCGCCGGCTACAGAGCGGCGGAACATCTCAATGTCTGAAGCGCTGTACTGCGAGGCAAGTCCGTCATTGGCCAAAGCCTCTTCGAGCAGCCGGACTGATTGGTAAGAGTCCAGATAAGTATCTGTACGGGTCGGACTTTGGATTTGCCAGTTGGCCGTCAGGCTTACCTCCGGCTTTTGCTCTTTACCGCGTTTGGTGGTAATCAGCATAACACCGTTTGCACCACGCACACCATAGACGGCCGTAGCCGAGGCGTCTTTCAGTACAGAGATGGTTTCGATATCGTCGGGGGCTATTTGTGAGAATTCACGTTCTACTCCGTCGACCAACACCAGCGGCTGTGCATCGCCGGCAAAGGTTGCACGACCACGGATGTAAATCTGTGTGTCGTCCGAACCCGGTGCGCCTGAAGTTTGTGAGGTAATCACACCAGCAATTTTACCAGAGATGGCTTGCGACACGTTGGCGGCCGGAGATTGGAGCAGTTCTTTGTTAGATACCTGTGAAATGGCTCCTACCACACTCTCTTTTTTCTGGGCACCGTATCCCACTACAACAACCTCTTCCAACATTTCAGAATCTTCTTGCATGGTTATGTTGAAGAATGTTTTGCCGGCTGTCTTGATTTCCTGAGTCTGGTATCCAACGAAGGAGATTATCAGAGTGGCATTCTCTTGTATGTTCAGCGAGAATTTGCCGTCAATGTCGGTGATGGTGCCGTTTGTGGTCCCCTTTTCCTGTACACTGGCGCCAATTACTGAAAGTCCGCCACCGTCTATCACAACACCTTGTACTTGTTTGGTTTGGGCCAATAGGATTTGCCCTGCCAGCATGAAGAATATGGCTGGCAGCCAGTATAAGAGCCTATGGCTTCTTCTGGCATTCGTATTGGTTCGATTCTCTTTCATATCTATGAATTATTGTTTTAATTTTTATTGAAACGCCTTGGTTACCGTCTTGGCTTTATCCATCTCCAGGTAAGAACCGTCGACAATAAGGAAAGCATTTATGTTCTGGGTTCCGTCACCACAATCCTGTTGATAGGTTTCCTTGTAGACGGTTCCGTCGGTACATTCTGCTACAGCAGTTACAGATACATTGGCTTCTGAACGTGTAATGGTAAGAGTCACTTTGGCTCCTTCCATGTCAACGCGGAATTTATCCCAGTCTCCGTATCCTTCGCTGGTCCAGTTTGTACCGTTATAATTGCTGTCTCCCCATCCATAAAGATCCGACCGGATGACAAAATATTCAGTATAGTCTGTCCCGTTTCTCTCTGCTTCGGAGCTGACGCAGAGGTTCCAGTTGTTCCAATTATTGGCTCCTGAAGTATGGTTCGTAAATTCTATTTCAAAGACTGAATTCGGACGGATGGTGAAGTAGTCTGAGAATTCAGTCCACCAGGCAGTACTGCAATCCGGAGTTCCTACTGTCGTTTTGGATATGGCTATCGGATCTTCGTATTGGGTGGTTTCGGTATCCATTACCAGATAAGAAGCGTCAACAATCAGGAATGCATTGATGTTCTGTGTGCCGTCTCCGCACTCTTGTTGATATACTTCTTTATATACGGTTCCGTTTGTGCAGGTGGCAATGGCCGTGGCGGTGACATTTGAACCTGAGCGTACAAGATCAATAGTTACTTTGGCTCCTTGCATATTTGTACGGAAAGTGGCCCAGCCGGCATCATCGGATGGATAGCCTTCGTTTGACCAGTTGGCGGCATTGTAGTTGCTGTCTCCCCATCCATACAGGTCAGAGCGGATAACGAAGTATTCTGCATAACCGTCTGCATTGCGTTCTGCATTGGTGCTGACACAAAGGTTCCAGTTATTCCAATTACCTCCACCCGAAGTGTAGTTCGTGAATTCCCAATGTAGGGTCGTACTGGGTTGTAATGTATAGTAATCGGAAAACTCTGTCCACCAACCTGAGGTACAATCGGAGGCACCGATAGTTGCCTTGGTTGCAATTGGGTAAACGAATCCGTTGTCACCACTGCCGCCATTGCCCGGAACTGCTTGTTCGCTGCTTCCAATCTGGTTGCGATAGATGGTGATGTCATCCATCCACATTTCCTGTGTGGGAGTGTCCGATCCATAACCGAAATATATAAATGATGTATTTCCCATGAACTGAACAATCTTGGTAAAATCGAAATTGGTTTCAGTCATGTTGATGCGTTGGTAGCCGTCTACATGTACGTTGTAACCGTCATTGCGGACACATACGGCTACATAGTGCCATTCGCCTGCAGG
>NZ_CASFWU010000022.1 GCF_949298305.1 uncultured Bacteroides sp.
GAACAGTCCGGCTTTTTCTTATCCATTGCCCGTTCTCGTGCGAGTTTTATCCAATCTGTTGATAGTCAAATAAAACCTACCTGATTACAACAAATATACAAAAAAGCCAGCTAATTCGCAATACTTTGTGTATGAATTAGTTGGCTAATTTTATACTATTTACTGAATGTCCCTTTTTACATACACGAAACTACAAAATGCCTTAATCATCTGCCAGGAGGAACAAATTCACTTTAGGAATCTTCTGTATCACCTCCGAGCCTCTTTCACTCCACCTCCAAGCCTCATTGATATTGTCTCCGAGCCTCTTTGTTGCAGCCGAAGAAAGTAGAGATAACAGTTGACAATAATATATCAATTGTCCTTTCCTGCAATCTCACACAGATCAGCCACCATCTCAACATGCCATTGCTCCAAGCAGAAACGAATGTCTAACTGAGTCCTTCAATCAATCCGTCCACTATGTCAATGTGGTCCGCCTGTGGTACTTTCGGCAGACCAGGCATCCGCAGAATTTCGCCAGCAATGGCCACAATCATCTCCGCACCATGGTTCACCACAATGTCTTTGATGTGAAACTCAAAATTGTCCACCGCCCCATAAATTTTCGGATCGGCCGAAAAGGAGTATTGCGTCTTGGCTATACATATCGGATAGTGCGTAATGCCCATCTGTTCAATCAGCTTCAACATCTTACGTGAATGGATGCTGTAAGTCACCACACTGGCTCCATATAGATTGCAAGCCACTTTCTCTATCTTGCGCTCCACGCTGTCGCTCTCTTCGTAAGTGAAGGCCAGCGGCTTGGAAGGATGTTGTTCAACAGTGTCTACTACCAAGCGCGCAAGTTCTTCAGCCCCCTCACCTCCTTTCATAAAGGCATTGTTTACGGCAAAACCTACGCCCAGCTTCTCTTCGCAGTGACGGCGTATCATTTCCACCTCCTCATCAGTATCACTGGCAAAACGGTTGAAAGCCACCACTACTGTTTGACCGAACGAACGAAGGTTGCGCACATGCTTGTCCAAATTGCCGAAGCCTTCACGCAGTCCTTCCATATTAGGTTCTTTGATGCGTTCCAGACTTACCCCGCCGTGCATCTTCAAGCCTTGTGCCGTTGCTACGATAACAGTCAGTTTGGGCTGCAAACCACTCTTGCGACACTTGATGTTATAGAACTTCTCCGCACCCAGGTCAGCTCCGAAACCAGCCTCAGTCACCACATAGTCACCAAAGGTCATGGCCATCTTGGTAGCCAGAATAGAATTGCAACCGTGGGCAATGTTGGCAAACGGTCCGCCGTGTACAAAAGCTGCCGTTCCCTCGGTAGTCTGCACCAGATTGGGGTTGATGGCATCCTTCAACAAGACAGTAATGGCTCCTGCCACTCCCAGTTCCTTTACTGTGAATGGAGTGCCGTCGAAACGGAAACCAAGAATGATATTCTCAACCCGACGGCGCAGGTCATCGAGGTCGCTGGCCAGACAAAGGATGGCCATGATTTCCGAAGCGGGCGTAATATCAAATCCTGACTCCTGAGGCACACCGTTGGTACTCGGTCCCAATCCCGTCACAATGCTCCGCAACGAACGGTCGTTTACGTCCAACACACGCCGCCAAATAATCTCCTTCAGTCCGAAACCGTCCGCCTGATGCTGGTAGAGATAATTGTCCAGCAAAGCCGAAATCATATTATGGGCAGAAGTAATGGCATGGAAATCGCCCGTGAAGTGAAGATTGATTTTCTCCATGGGCAACACCTGGGCATAGCCACCTCCGGCCGCCCCACCCTTCATGCCGAAACAAGGACCCAGCGACGGTTCGCGCAGAGCCACGATGGTTTTCTTGCCTATCCGGTTCAGTCCCAAAGCCAGCCCGATGGAGACAGTCGTCTTACCGATACCCGTCTTTGTAGCCGTAATGGCTGTGACCAATATCAGATTACTTTTCTTCACCCGCTCCTCGTCTATCAGGTGTACGGGAATCTTGGCTATATAGCGGCCGTAGTTCTCCACCTCTTCGCGGGGAATCCCTACGCTTTCGGCCACCTGCTTGATTTTCTTCAGCTCAATGCTTCGAGCTATTTCTATATCAGATTTCATAAAATATACTTACTGCATTTTTTACACAACAAAAAGTGCCTACAACACTCCCTTCGAACTGGGAAGTTCGTAGTGGTAGATGTCGCGCCGGACAGCCATCTTGAGCGCACGGGCCAGGGCCTTGAAGATGCCCTCTATCTTGTGGTGCTCGTTCTGCCCCTCGGCCTTGATGTTGAGGTTCATGCGGGCAGCGTCGCTCAGTGACTTGAAGAAATGGAGGAACATCTCGGTGGGCATGTCGCCTATCTTCTCGCGCTTGAAGTCGGCATCCCACACCAGCCACGGGCGGCCGCCAAAGTCGAGGCATACTTGGCAAAGGCAATCGTCCATGGGAAGGGCGTAGCCGTAGCGTTCGATGCCCCGCTTACTGCCCAGGGAGCGGTAAAGGCATTCGCCCAGCGCCAGGGCAGTGTCCTCGATGGTGTGGTGTTCATCAACGTGCAGGTCGCCCTTGACGCGGATGGTGAGGTCCATGCCGCCGTGCTTGCCTATCTGCTCCAGCATGTGGTCGAAGAAGCCGAGGCCGGAGCAGATGTCACACCGGCCGCTGCCGTCCAGGTCGACGGCCACAAAGATGTCGGTCTCCTTGGTGGTGCGGCGCACCTCAGCCCGCCGTTCGCCCGCAAAGAGGAACTCGGCCACCCGGTCCCAGTCGGTAGTGGCCAGGGCACAGACCTGTTCCAGCCCCTCGCAGGCTGCCTGTCCGCCTTCAGAGAGAGGTTTCAGGGCGGTGGTGTCCGCCTGAAGGAAGATGGCGCGGCAACCCAGGTTCTTGGCCAGCTCCACGTCGGTGGGACGGTCGCCGATGACGAAACTGCCCGCCAGGTCGTATTCATCAGGGTTCATGTACTTGCCCAACATACCCGTGCGGGGCTTGCGGGTGGGAGCATTGTCGGCGGGCATGCTGCGGTCTATGCAGATGTCGTCGAAAGTGATGCCCTCGCCCTCCAGCGTCTTCATCATCAGGTTATGGGCGGGCCAGAAGGTCTCTTCGGGGAAGGAAGAGGTGCCCAGCCCGTCCTGGTTGGTGACCATGACAAACTCGAAGTCGAGCTTGCCGCGTATGAAACCCAGGTTGCGCATCACCTTGGGGTAGAACTCCAGTTTCTCCAGCGAATCCAGCTGGTAGTCGACGGGCGGCTCGATGACCAGCGTCCCGTCGCGGTCTATAAACAATACTTTCTTCATGGTGTGTTTTCTCTCTTCAGTCAATCAGTCCTTATACTTCTTCAGTGCCTCTATCAGCTTGGTGTTCTCCATCCGGGTGCCCACCGTGACGCGCAGGCAGTTGCCGCAGAGGGAGACGGAGTTGCGGTTGCGCACAATGATGCCTTCGCCCACCAGGTAGTTATAGATGCGGACGGCATCGGTGACGCGCACCAGGAAGAAGTTGGCGTCAGAAGGGAACATCTTCACCGTGCAGGGAAGGGCGGCGAACTGCTCCTCCAGGTCCTTGCGCTCCTCCTTCAGGGTCTTCACCCAGCGTTCTATCTCGTAGTAACGGTGGAGCATCTCCAGGGCCTGCTGTTGCGTCAGCTGGTTGACATTATAGGGATACTTGATTTTGCTGAAGATGCCGATAATCTCCGGCGAAGCGAACGCCATGCCGAGGCGGATGGCCGCGCATCCCCAGGCTTTGGAGAAGGTCTGGAAGACAATCAGGTTGGGATGCCTGTCCAGTTCGGCCAGGAAGGTCGGCTGTTCGGAGAAGTCGTTGTAGGCCTCGTCCAGCACCACCAGTCCGTCGAAGCGGGCCAGCAGCTTCTCGATTTCCCCGCGTGAAAGGTCGTTGCCCGTGGGGTTGTTGGGCGAGCAGAGGAAGATGAGCTTGGTGTGCGCGTCGGCAGCGGCCAGCAGCTTGTCGGCCGAGAACTGGAAGTTGTCGTCGAGCAACACCTTGCGGTACTCCACGTCGTTCACCTCGGCACAAACCTGATACATGCCGTAGGTGGGGTCGATGGCCACCACATTGTCCACACGGGGCTCGCAGAAGGCACGGTAGACGAGGTCGATGGCCTCGTCGCTCCCGTTGCCCAGAAAGATGCGGTCGGGCGACACCTTCTTGACCTTGGCAAGCTCGGCCTTGAGCTCGGTCTGCAAGGGGTCGGGATAGCGGTTGTGCGGACAGTTGTAGGGGTTCTCGTTGGCATCGAGGAAGACGGATGCGGCAGCTCCCTTATATTCGTCGCGTGCCGAAGAATAGGGCTTCAGTCGCCAGATGTTCGGCCGGGTAAGTTCTTGAATGGTTTTCATTGCGGGATGGTGATTATAGGGTTAAGATTCTTGCTTGATGGCCGCCAGCCGCAGGGTAACGGCATTCTTGTGGGCATCCAGGTGCTCGTTGGCCGCCATTGTCTCGATGGCAGGGCCTATGCGGCGGATGCCTTCGGGCGTAATCTCCTGGAAGGTAATCTTGCGGATGAAGCTGTCAAGGCTGACGCCGCTATACGCACGGGCATAGCCGTTGGTGGGCAGGGTGTGGTTGGTGCCCGACGCATAGTCGCCTGCACTCTCGGGCGAGAGGGAGCCCAGGAAGACAGAGCCGGCATTGACCACACGGGCAGCCACGGACAGGTAGTCGGCGGTCTCCACAATGAGGTGCTCGGGGGCATAGGCATTGGTCAGGGCGAGGGCTTCGTCCATGTCGCGCACCAGGATGAGTTTGCTGTTCTCCAGCGAGCGGGCGGCAATCTCCTTGCGGGACAGGAGGGCCAGCTGCCTCTCCACCTCGGCCTTGACGGCCTGCTGCAAGGCTTCGGAGATAGTCACCAGCACAGCCTGGCTGTCCACTCCGTGCTCGGCCTGACTCAGCAGGTCGGCGGCCACGAAGGCGGGATTGGCCGTTGCATCGGCCAGGACTTCCACCTCGGAAGGGCCGGCGGGCATGTCGATGGCCACGTCGCGCAGGCTGACCAGCTGCTTGGCGGCGGTGACATACTGGTTGCCGGGGCCGAATATCTTGTAGACGCGGGGCACGCTCTCGGTGCCGTAGGCCATGGCGGCGACGGCCTGGATGCCTCCGGCCTTGAAGATGCGGTCTACTCCCGCCACACGGGCGGCGAAGAGCACGGCGGGATGCACCTTGCCGTCACGGCCGGGAGGGGTGCAGAGCACAATCTCGCCACATCCGGCTATCTTGGCCGGGACGGCCAGCATCAGCACGGTGGAAAAGAGGGGAGCCGTGCCGCCGGGAATGTAGAGCCCCACCTTCTCGATGGGCACCGCCTTCTGCCAGCAGGTCACTCCCGGCTGGGTCTCCACCTTCCGTCCCTCGAAGCGCTGGGCGGCGTGGAAGGTCTCAATGTTGGCCTTGGCCAGCCGGATGGCGTCTTTCAGTTCGGGGCTGATGAGGGCTTCGGCCTCGTCCAGCTCGGCGGCACTGACGGCCAGGGCCTGTAGCCTTACTTTGTCAAACTGCTCTTCATAGTCCAGCACGGCACGGTCGCCCTCGGCCTTCACACGGCCGATGACGGTGCGCACGGTGTCGAAGAGGCTCTCCGTGTTCATCACAGGGCGCTTCAGGATGTCGGCCCATTGCGACTTGTCGGGATAGTTTATCAGTATCATAATCGTCTGCCTTTATACCTTATATATATATACTACACACACTTTCACTCTCAGATAATCATCTTCTCGATGGGGAGCACCAGGATGCCTTCGGCGCCCAAGGCCTTCAGCTTGCCGATGATTTCCCAGAAGCACTTCTCGTCCAGCACGGTGTGGACGGAGCACCACCCTTTCTGTGCCAGCGGCATCACCGTGGGACTCTTCATGCCGGGCAGGACTGCGACAATCTCCTCCAGCTTTTCCTCCGGCGCGTTCATCAGCACGTATTTCTTGTCCTCGGCCGTCTTCACCGCGTCCATGCGGAAGAGCAGTTCGCGGAGTATCTCCTTCTTCTCGTCGCAGAGGTTCTTGTTGCCGATGAGCAGGGCTTCGGACTTCATCACCACTTCCACTTCCTTCAGGCGGTTGCTCACCAGCGTGGAGCCCGAGCTGACGATGTCGAAGATGGCGTCGGCCAGCCCGATGCCGGGCGACACCTCGACGGAGCCCGTGATGACGTGTACGTCGGCCTTCACGCCCTGCTCCTTCAGATACTTGCCCAGAATGCCCGGATAGGAGGTGGCTATCTTCTTCCCCTCGAACCACTGCACGCCGGGATAGTCGATGTCCTTGGGCATGGCCAGCGAGAGGCGGCACTTGCTGAAGCCCAGCCGCTTGACGATTTCGGCGTCTTCGGCCCGCTCCATGAACTCGTTCTCACCCACGATGCCGATGTCGGCCACGCCGGTAGCCACCGTCTGCGGGATGTCGTCGTCGCGCAGGAACAACACTTCGATGGGAAAATTGGAGGACTGCACCAGCAGCGTGCGCTTGGTGGCGCTCAGCTTGATGTCCGATTCTTCGAGGAACGACATGGTTTCGTCGTAAAGGCGGCCTTTGGCCTGTACTGCAATTCTTAGTAACATTGTATTTTCTGAGTTTTTAATGATTAATCCGGGTTGAAAAACAAAAACGAGACTTGCCCGAAAACATCGGTAAGCCTCGTTTCTCTATGCCATTCCATCGCATACACACGCTCATCTGCCCACCGATTGTTCGTCAGGTCCGTGATGATGGTGATGTGCTGCGATGTTCTTCATTGTTCTCTTCTTTCTTGTTTTGAATGCGACAAAAGTAAAGCATCCGTTTGAAACTTCCAAAATATTATCACAAAAAGTTTGATTTTTCTTTCAGAATACCGTCCGGCACCCGCCCGGAGGTTTCAATCCGGGGACACGCGCCCGCCGTTTTCAGAAGGGCGGCTGCACGTCTTCCTCCTCCACGTCGCAACGGCGGAAGAACATCTCCTTCTCCGCTTTCTCCGGCGAAAAGGTGAAATAAGTACATACGGCCTCCGTACACAGTTCGCCAGCCCGGTTGAAAAGGCGTGCGTCCACCACCACCAGGTTGCGCTTCTGCTCGCGGACGGAGGCCCGAAGGACCAGGTACTCGTCGTTGGTGGACACCGACTTGCGGTAGCGCGTTTCCATCCTGGAGGTCACCCCCGTGGTCTGCAGCCTGCGCAGTATCACCCACGCACATATCTCGTCCAGCAATACCGCCTGGATGCCGCCGTGCAGGGTGTTGAACCATCCCTGATACTCGGGACGCGGACGCCAGTAGCAGACCACCTCGTCGCCGTCCTCGTAAAACTCCATCTTCACTCCCGCCTCGTTGCACGGAGCACACCCGAAGCAGTTATACCCTTCCATGTCTTTCCACGGATTCACTATCTTCTTCATATCGCATACCGGTTTTATACGGCGACAAATGTAGCAAAAAGTTATGTTATTTTCCCATTCCCGAAAAAACAAGTGCGGGAATTGGGTGGAATTGCAGGTTAATGCTACTTTTGCCAGCAGTTCGCCAACCGACGACATGCAATTCATTCATCATACATGATATCTATTATGAAGAACAATCCCCCGAAACCCAAACGCAGACTCGCCTTGCTGCTGCAGGCACTGCTCCTGCTGGCACCCCTCGGCGCGGGCCACGCACAGGAAAACATCTTTACCGTCGACCAACCCGACTACCAGAAAAGCCCCTACACCGGCATGACGCGCAAGCACTGGATTGAGGCCGGGGAATACCTGCTGAAGGGCGCCTTCGGCTACGTCCACTCGCTGGACGACCAGATGGACTTCCCCAAACAGCTGGAGAAAACCTATCCGCGGGGCGAGAACGACGCCCCCGTGGCCAAACTGGAGGCCCTGGCCCGCACCCTCTTCGTGGCCGCGCCCCTGCTGCGCGAAAACCCCGACCTGGAGCTGAACGGCATCCGGGTGGCCGACTACTACCGACACCAGCTGGCCGCCATCCCCAACCCGCAAAGCAAGAGCTACATTCCCCACCGCAAGGGAGGCCCCAGCCAGACCCTGCTCGAACTGGGCTCGCTGACCATCTCGATGAAGGCGGCGCAGGAAGTGCTGTGGAACCCGCTGACGCAGGAGCAGAAGGACGCGCTGGCCGCCACCCTGCTGAGCTACGGCGAGGGACCCACCATCGGCTCCAACTGGATGTTCTTCAACGTGTTCATCCTCAGCTTCCTGAAAGACCAGGGCTACCAAGTGAACGAGGAATACCTGGAGTCCAACCTGAAAAAGCTGCTGGAGCGCTACCGCGGCGAGGGATGGTACAACGACGCGCCCGCCTACGACTATTACAGCGCATGGGCTTACCAGACCTACGGACCCATCTGGGCCGAGATGTACGGCCGGAAGCAGTTCCCCCAATACGCCGAGCAGTTCCTGAAGAACCAGCAGGACATGGTGCCCAACTACCCCTACCTCTTCAGCAAGGACGGCCGCATGAACATGTGGGGACGCAGCATCTGCTACCGCTTTGCCGCCACCGCCCCCCTGGGCCTCTACGAATATGCCCCCGGCAGCCAGGCCAACTACGGCTGGATACGCCGCATCGCCTCGGCCACACTGCTGCAATTCCTGGAGGACCCGCGGTTCCTGGAAGACGGCGTGCCCACCATGGGCTTCTACGGACCCTTTGCCCCCGCCGTGCAGATATACAGCTGCCGGGGCAGCGTCTACTGGTGCGGCAAGGCCTTCCTGAGCCTGCTGCTGCCCGAAAGCTCGCAATACTGGTCGGCCACGGAGAACAACGGCCCGTGGGAGAAGGAGCTGAAGAAGGGCCACGTCTACAACAAGTTCCAGCCCGCCACCAACCTGATGATAACCAACTACCCCAACAGCGGCAGCTCGGAGATGCGCTCGTGGTGCCACGAAACCGTGGCCGGCGACTGGCAGAAGTTCCGCAGCTCGGAGAACTACAACAAGCTGGCCTACAACACGGAGTTCCCCTGGATGGCCGACGGCCCCGACGGCGAGGTCTCCATGAACTACGCCACCCTGAACCGCAAGGGCCAGTGGGAAGTGCTGCGCCTCTACACCTTCAAGAGCTTTGACGACGGCATCTACCGCCGCGACGCCGTGCTGGAGACCGACAGCACCGCCCGCTACCAGCTGGCAGACATTCCCCTGCCCGACGGCATCCTGCGCATCGACAAGGTCAGCGCCGGCCGGCCCACCGAGGTCCGACTGGGACACTACACCCTGCCCTGCCCCGACCAGGGCATCCGCACATCGACCGCCAAGGCAGGCCCCTGGGAAGCCACCCTCCTCTCCGACGGCGACTACGAGCTGGCCATGATACCCCTGGCCGGCTGGGACCGGGTCATCACCCTGCAGCCCGAAGGCCTGCACCCCGTCAGCCCCAAGTGCGGACTCATCATGGCCACCGACCGGCTGAAGGACAGCGAGGTGTACGTCACCCTCCAGCTGTGGAAGAAGCTGGGCAAGGACGGCGTGAAAGGCCGCAAGTACCTGCGCCCCGTCAAGTCGGTGGAAATCTCGGCCGACAAGACCCTGGTGACCGTACGGCTGGCCTCGGGCGAGACCAAGACCGTCCGCTTCGAGTAGGACGACAACCCCACTGGGCAGAAGCGCAAGGCTGTACGCCCGGCAACAAGAGGTGCCAAAATAAGTGCTGGTATCTGACTCCCCTCCTTCCGGCAGGAGGAGAGTTTCAGATACCTTTGTTTTGGCCCCCCCTCTTGTCTGTCTGCCTGCCTGTCCCATCCCGTCAGAGCCACTCCCCGCATCAGGCAGCCGGATGGCCGCGCCGCGGAGGCATGCTTCCAGAAAGCAAGCAGCCTGTACGCCATAACGGGCAGGCGCACTGCCCGCATCGGGCAATCCACCTGCCCACACCGGGCAAGCCGCCTGCCCATTCATGGCACGCCGGCCGCGCACCACAAACAGGTATATCCCCAGAAGGGGGAAGGCATGGATAGAGAAGAAAAAGAAGGCCCGGGGAGCAGAGAAAGGTCGCCCTCAGAAGCGGTAGGTGCAGTTCAGGCCCACGATGTTCCGGCTGGCGGCGGTGTCCCACTGGCGGCAATAGAACAGGTCGCCGTGCCACTTACCGGCGATGGGAAAGCCGAAGCCGCCCCGATAGCGCATGCGCTTCACGCCGAAACGCTCGCCGCCCTCCAGGCCGTTGAACATCTCCACCGAGACATACGGCTCCCACGGGCAGGAGGGGATGGCGTAGGCCAGCTTCAGGCGCGAGCGCAGGCAGAACTCGTCGTCCGTCCGGTCGAAGGTGTGCTGCAGGCGTTCGCGCAGCGAGACCTTCCACTGCCGCCAGCGGGCAGAGAGCAGCCCGTCCAGATAGTAGCGGTGGCGCAGCTTCCAGCCGTCGGCGCCGCGGTTCATGCAGTGCAGCTCGTAGGCCCCGCCCAGCCTGAGGAAGGGCAGCACGGTGCAGGCGGCCCCCACGTCCAGCCCCCAGCGGTCGGTGCGGCTCAGGTCGTCCTTCGTCCGCCACTCCAGGCCTCCCGCCAGCCTCCACGCCGGGTTCAGCCGATATTCCGTCCCGGCCTTCAGCCACGAGGTCCAGTCGCCCTCCTGCGCCCTCAGCGGGCTGCAGAACAGCGTCAGGGCGGCCAGCGCCCCTGCCAATCCGATGGTTGTACACTTTGTCCGCAACATACCTTGTCTTCCTTTCCACGTCGGGGCCTGACACCGGCCGCCGCTTTTCAATGCGATTTCGTAAAGATACAAAATAAAACGGCAAACACGCGCTGCCTGTTTGCCAAAATAACAATTGAAGTCCGGTTATTCTTGCCCGCGCGCCCTGTTTTTTTCGGCGACGGGCGCGGAAAGCCCATGGAGACGACGGGAGGTTCCGCCGACCGCCGGAACCGATACGACAAAAGGGGATGCATCGACAAACCGATACATCCCCTTTACTTCTGCGTATGAGCGGAAAACGAGACTCGAACTCGCGACCCCAACCTTGGCAAGGTTGTGCTCTACCAACTGAGCTATTTCCGCATACCCAACTTTTCATAAAAAAATGAAGTGCCCAGAACAGGACTCGAACCTGCATGCCTCTCGACACACGCACCTGAAACGTGCGCGTCTACCAATTCCGCCACCTGGGCAATTCATCCGCACTATTTGCGGTGAGCGGAAAACGAGACTCGAACTCGCGACCCCAACCTTGGCAAGGTTGTGCTCTACCAACTGAGCTATTTCCGCATTCTTCGATGGCTTGTGAAGAGAAGGAGACTCGAACTCCCACGACATAATTGTCACTACCCCCTCAAAGTAGCGCGTCTACCAATTCCGCCATCTCTCCAACAACTCTTCTCAAATCAAAGAACCAATTCATTACCTAGGGTGCCCAGAACAGGACTCGAACCTGCATGCCTCTCGACACACGCACCTGAAACGTGCGCGTCTACCAATTCCGCCACCTGGGCAAATTAGGTAATGCAATCAATTGAGCGGAAAACGAGACTCGAACTCGCGACCCCAACCTTGGCAAGGTTGTGCTCTACCAACTGAGCTATTTCCGCGATTGCGGTTGCAAAGGTAGGCAAAATCCTTAAACCTGCAAACATTCTGCCTACTTTTTTCATCCGCTTTTCTCACTTTCTCCGGAGGGCAGAGGCTACCCCGCTGGATTTCAGCTCATTCTGTCGCGATAGTCTTCGTAAGAAAATTGCCTGAAGACGCGCGCCTGGCCGTCTTGCGTCCATAAAGCGATGGCCGGATGGTGAATGCCGTTGAACATATGGGTCTTCACGGTCGTGTAATGAATCATATCCTCGAACACAATCCGCTCCCCTACCTGCAGCTCATGGTCGAAACTCCAGTAGCCTATATAGTCGCCGCTGAGGCAGGAATTGCCTCCCAAGCGGTAGACGTATGGTCCCTGGCTGCCCATCTCCGCACCGCGGACTGCGGGTTGGTAGGGCATTTCCAGACAGTCGGGCATGTGACACGTAAAACTAACATTAAGGATGGCTGTACGTACTCCTTTATTCTCGACCACGTCCACTACTTCCGAAACCAATACACCTGTCTGCCATGTAAATGCCGACCCCGGTTCCAGGATAATGCGTAAATGAGGATAACGGGCATGGAGCCCTCGCAACAGGCCGATGAGGTGCTCTACATCATAATCCTTACGGGTCATCAAATGCCCTCCACCCAGATTCAACCACTTAATTTGAGGAAACCAGTGAGCAAATTTAGCCTCCAAATGAACCAAAGTATGTTCTAATTCATAAGAGGAAGACTCGCAATGGCAATGGCAGTGAAAACCTTCAACCCCCTCAGGAAGCACCTCAGGCAGCTGGTCGGACATCACACCAAAACGAGTTCCGGGAGCACAAGGGTTATAAAGCTCAGTAGCAATCTCGGAATACTCCGGATTGATGCGTAAACCGCAAGATATATCATTGCCGCTGGCTTCCACCATGGGATAGAACCGGGCAAACTGGCCTAAGGAATTAAACGTAATATGACTGCTGCAACGCATGATTTCCGGAAAACCCGCTTCGGTATAGGCAGGCGAATAGGTATGAGCCTTACTACCGAACTCCTCCAAGGCCAAACGCGCTTCGTAAACGGAACTAGCGGTAGAATGCTCTATATACTCCCTGAAAATAGGAAACGAACGCCACATGGCAAACGACTTGAATGCCAAAATAATTTCAACCCCGGCACGATCGGCCACACTCTTTATCAACGTAAGGTTATTCCTTAATAACTCCTCCTCCATAATATAACAAGGAGAAGGAAAAAGAGAAAAATCTATCATGAATTATTTAGTTTTACTTTTCCACAATCTTAAAACGGGCGAAACGTAAAAGCAGCTGCTTAACACCGACATTCTCAAAACGAATGGTTGCCTTAGAGTTGTCGCCATCACCCTCAACATTCAAAATTTCCCCACGACCGAAACGTTCATGTTCAATGAATTGACCTTTCTGCAAACGAATGCCGGCAGACGAAGTCGCAGAGACTGACGTTTTTCCTGAAGATGCCAAAGGTTTCAAACGGTGGGGAACGGAAGAGACGTCGGCAGAACGGCGGTTATTCCCTTGAGAAGATGAAGAAAACAAAGAAGTCTTCCGATTTGTATCAAGACGAACCTGCCCGGCATGCTCGTCTATCTTCCGTCGCAAAGCTGCATCACGCGGTAAAGCCAGATAACGGGAATCAATATCATTCAAAAAACGGCTGGGACAACCAAATTCCATCTTCCCATAACGATAGCGTGACTTGGCATAAGTCAGATAGCAGTGCTTCTTAGCTCTCGTTATGGCCACGTAGAACAAACGACGTTCCTCTTCCAGAGCCCTAGGCGAGTCACCCACCATTCCACTAGGGAAGAGATTTTCTTCCATTCCGACCACAAACACATTCATGAACTCAAGCCCTTTGGCAGAATGTACCGTCATTAAAGTTATCTTTTCACCGTCAGCATCATTCTCCGAGTCCTGGTCGGTGAGCAGAGAAACTTCGGACAAGAAATCCGCCAACAGCCAACTATTATTTCCCTCTTCGAGCCTCTGCTGACAAAAATCGTTCATACCGTTCACCAGTTCTTCGACATTCTCCTTACGACTGAGATTTTCGGGAGAACTGTCCTGACCAATCTCATTCATCATACCTGAAAGACGAATGATATCCACACCCAACTCGTAGGCATTCCGAGTGAAAGCATCGGCTATAAACCCTGTCATCAATTCGCGAAAAGCCTGCAACTTACCAACTGTACCTTTATTGAAATTCAAGCCATAGGCCAAAGGATTACCAAGCACTGTCCATAAGCTGACATGATGCTCCGTTGCCGCCACAATCAGCTTACCAACGGTCGTATCGCCTATTCCACGTGCCGGATAGTTGATAATTCGTTTAAAAGCTTCTTCATCATGTGGATTCACCGCCATACGGAAATATGCAATAGCATCTTTCACTTCCTTACGTTGATAAAAGGATAAGCCACCATAGATGCGGTAAGGCATACCTTGCTTACGCAAAGCTTCCTCAAAGATACGGCTCTGTGCATTGGTACGATAGAGAATAGCAAAATCGGAATACGGGCAGCTTTCGTCACGATGCAGTTCCCGAATTTTCTTCACCACGATATCCCCTTCTTCCACATCACTATATGCCTGAAATACGCCAATCGGCTCGCCACATTCTTTCTCAGAAAAGACCTCTTTGCGAATCTGCCTTGCATTCTTCTCTATCAAACTGTTGGCAGCACAAACAATCGTTTGGGTGGAGCGGTAATTCCGCTCCAGTTTAAATAATCTTGCCTCGGGATATATCTTATTAAAATAAAGAATATTATCAATGTCAGCACCACGGAAAGAATAAATACTCTGAGCATCATCGCCTACGACACATACATGCCGATGTTCCTTGGCCAACTGAAGTACAATGCTATGCTGAGCAAAATTGGTATCTTGATACTCATCTACTAGAATATAGCGAAACTGCGCCTGATAGCGTGCCAATACATCAGAATGATCACGAAAAAGGAGAAAAGTATAAAAAAGTAAATCGTCGAAATCCATGGCATCTGCCTGACGACAACGATTCCAGTAGCGGGAATAAATATCGCGAACAGCAGGTACACCCATGGCACAATCACATTCGTATGCCTCCCGATGGGTAGCATAGGCAGCAGGCGAAACCAGATGGTTTTTTGCATTGGAAATGCGTGCCTGTACAGTCCCTGGCCTATACACCTTTTCATCCAATTTCATCTCCTTGATGATGGAACGAATCAGGTTCTTACTGTCCGATGTATCATATATCGTAAAATGGGAAGTGAACCCCAGCAAAGAAGCTTCAGCATGAAGAATGCGCAGAAATAGCGAGTGAAATGTCCCCATCCAGAGGCGACGAGCACGTTCCTCACCCACCTGACGGGCAATACGTTCCTTCATCTCTCGGGCTGCCTTGTTCGTAAAAGTCAATGCCAATATATTCCAAGGCTGGTATCCGTTATCCAGCAAATAGGCAATCTTGTAAGTCAGTACTCTTGTTTTTCCCGACCCGGCTCCGGCGATGACCAACGAAGGCCCTTCATTATATAAAACAGCTGCCCGCTGCTCTTCATTCAGTTCATCAATGTAATTGGTTTTCATGTATGCAAAATTAAAACATTCTTTTCACATCAGAGCCTCTGAAATCCAATTTTAATTCTAACATCATAATAAAATGACTAAAACAACTAGAAAGAATACTCCAATGAACCTCTTATACAATGTATTATACCAAAAACATAGAAATACTCCAGAGGAAAAACGAATCAACTCCAGCATCTACCTAAATCAGGGAAAAACAGTAAAAACAATCTCACAGTTTATCGAATAGGCAGCATTCTAATAAACAATCACATTGATCACCAACTGATATAACGATGTCTGATTTTTGTATATACCATACTGAAAATAATGTGTAGGTATCCAAAACACTCATACGTTTCAGCTATTTTTCCGATAACTCAGTACAGCCCAAAGGTTGAAACTGCAAGCGAAAGCCAAAAGGACGGCCAACTGAGGGAGTAGATCCATAAGACCTCCACCACGCAAATAAACCGTACGCATCACCTCCACAAAGTAACGAAGAGGATTGAAATAAGTTATCCATTGTGCCCAATGCGGCATACTGTTGATGGGAGTGAAGAGACCGCTCATGAGGAGCAGAATCAACATGAAGAACCACATGACGAACATGGCCTGCTGCATCGTGGAGGAATAGTTGGAGATGACCAGCCCCAAACCTGACACCAAGGGCAGATAGACCAACGAGAAGCCGTAAATGGTAAGAAAGCTTCCGGCAGGGAGAATGTCGTAGAGCAGCCAGGCCAGCAGGAAACAGATACTGAGCACAAGGATGCCTATCAACCAGTAGGGTATCAGCTTGGCTACGATGAAGGTAAATTTCCGGACCGGGGTCACGTTGATTTGCTCGATGGTGCCAGCCTCCTTCTCGCCCACAACGTTGAGTGCCGGCAGGAAGCCGCACAACAGGGTGAGCAGCATCACCATCATGGCGGGCACCATGAACAACTTGTAGTCTAAGTTGGAGTTATACAGATTCAAAGTATTGACTTGCAGACTTGGCATGGGACTTCCCATCTGCAACGTTCTTCCTTCCTCAGCCTGTAGTTCACCCACGTAACCGCTCACGATGGAAGTCAAATAGGTGTTGCCCAAGATGCCCTTGGTGCCGTTTACAGCATTGACGACAAAGAGCAGACTGGGACTCCCCCCCTTCGTCCACTGTTTCTCGAAATCAGGCGGTATTTCCAGGATGACGTCTGCCTCACCTTTCTCCACGGCCCTCAAGGCCTGTTCGTAGGTGTCAGGCAAACCCGTGGTGCGAAAATAGGTAGAGGCCGCAATCTTGTCTGTCAGCCTGCGCGAGAGGACGCTGTGGTCATTGTCCACTATGTTCAGGCTGATGTTTTTCACTTCCAAATTAGCAGCCCATGGCAACAGCAACATGACCATGCACGGGAAAAACAAGATCAGCTTCGGCAGGAAGGAATTGCGAAGCAGCTGCTTGAACTCTTTTTCTATCAGGTAACGTATCATACAAACATTCTCTTTTACTATTATCCTACTCCATAAAAGTCAGGCCAGACGGTCCTTGAACTTCTTCAGGCTGACAGTCATCAGGACTACGGCCATCAGCCCCAACACGGCCACCTCGCGCCAGGCAAACAGTACATCCACTCCTTCAATCATCAGCTTGCGCACCACCTGGATGTACCAGCGGGCCGGTATCAGGCAGGAGATGCCCTGCAACAGCGGCGGCATACTCTCTATGGGGAAAATCATGCCCGACAACAGCATGGTGGGCATCATGAGCACCAGCCCCGATGCCAGCATGGCCGCCACCTGAGTGTGCGTCAGCGTTGAAATGAGCAGCCCCAACGACAGGGACACGAAAATGAAGAGCAACGAAACCAATACCAACATCGACAGGCTACCCGCCACAGGTACCCCAAGCACATAGACCGAAAGCAGCAGAATGGTGGTGAGATTAACGAATGAAAGTACAAAATAGGGCACAGCCTTGGCCAGGATGATGTACAAGGGACGCATGGGCGAAACCAGCAGTACCTCCATCGTGCCCATTTCCTTCTCGCGGACAATAGATATGGATGTCATCATGGCACAAATCATCATGAGTATCAACCCCATCACACCCGGCACAAAGTTATAAACGCTCTTCATCTGCGGATTATAGAGAAGCTTCATCCGTGGCACAACAGAGGGCATCCGGACACCGTCGGCCATCAACTCTTGCTGGGCTGAGGCTATGACACCCGAAGCATATCCCAGCCGAGTGGTTGCCATATTGGGATCGGTAGCATCAGCCACAAGCTGTATGCCCGACTCTCCCGTGTACAGACAATCGGAAAAACGGGGCGTGAAGACCACAGCCAAGTCAATGTCACCCCGCTTGAAAGCTTGCTCCATCTCGTCCGGCGAATGCAGGCGGGTGACGATTGTAAAATACTCACTGGCTGCCAGTCGGTCTATGATGCGGTGCGTGGCCACATCACCGGAGGGGTCAAGCACAGCGGTGCGCACATTCTTCACCTCGGTCGTGATGGCAAACCCGAAGAGAATAATCTGTACCACAGGCATACCCAGCAGTATCAGCATAGTCCGCCTGTCACGGAAGATATGATAAAATTCTTTTCTGACAAAAGCCACAAACTGTTTCATGGTCTCAACACATAAACATTCCTTATTCAGGTCCTATATTCTCTTTATCGTATCGTTGCATATCTCAAAAGCCGAAAGAAAGTGAGTGCCTCAGTCGGCCGTACGGACAGCCTGCCGGGCCAACTGCTGGAAGACATCGTCCATCGTGGCTGCGCCGTAGTGCTGTTTCAGCCGTGCCGGTGTGTCCAGCGCACGAATGACACCGTCCACCATGATGGAGATGCGGTCGCAGTATTCGGCCTCTTCCATGAAATGGGTCGTGACAAAGACAGTGATGCCCCGCCCAGCCGCCTGGTAAATCAAGTCCCAGAACTGGCGGCGGGTGGCAGGGTCTACCCCACCCGTAGGCTCGTCCAGGAACACGATGCCCGGCTCGTGGAAGATGGAAATGGAGAAGGCCAACTTCTGCTTCCAGCCCGGCGGCAGGCTCTTCACCAGCGTGTCGCGCTCGTCCTCCAGCCCCAGCTGTTGCAGCAGCGCGTCCGTCTTGCGGGCAATGTCGCTGTCGCGCATGCCGTAGATGCCGGCAAAGAGACGGATGTTTTCCCACACCTTGAGGTCCTCGTACAGAGAGAACTTCTGGCTCATGTATCCGATGTTGCGCTTCACGTCCTCGGCCTGCGTCACCACGTCGTAACCCGCCACGAGCGCCTTTCCGGCCGTTGGTTTGCTCAACCCCGTCAGCATACGCATGGCCGTGGTCTTGCCGGCGCCATTGGCACCGAGAAAGCCGAATATCTCGCCGCGGAAGACACGGAAGGAGATGTGGTCTACCGCCGTAAAGTTGCCGAAACACTTGGTCAGCCCCTCTACCTCGATGACGGCCTCTGCACCATGCTCCTCCCTGTCCGACTCCAACGCAGGGGGGCAGAAGATGTCAGCAAACCGGCGCAGAATGTCGTCCGGAGTGCCTATGCCTTGAATCTGCCCCTGGCTGATGAAGGCCATCCGGTCGCACTGGCGAGCCTCCTCCACGATGGGAGTGGACACCACGATGGTGATGCCCTGCTCGCGCAGCCGCCTCAACATGCCCCAAAACTCCTTGCGCGACACCGGGTCGACGCCCGTAGTGGGCTCGTCGAGCAGCAGCACCTCGGGTTTGTGGATGAGCGCGCAACTCAAGGCCAGTTTCTGCTTCATGCCACCGGACAGATTGCCAGCCCGCCGTTTCCTGAAAGGCTCTATCTGCCGATAGATGTCGCTCACCAGCTCGTAGTTCTCCTCGAGGGTGGTCTGGAAGACGGTGGCAAACAGGCGCAGGTTTTCCTCCACCGTCAGATCCTGATAAAGGGAGAAACGTCCGGGCATGTACCCCACCCGCCGACGTATCTCCCGATAGTCCTTCACCACGTCCAGACCCCGTATCACGGCTGTCCCGCCATCGGCCACCAGCAAGGTGGCAAGAATGCGGAAGAGGGTTGTCTTGCCGGCACCGTCGGGACCTATCAGGCCAAACAGTTCGCCGGGTGCCACCGTGAACGAAACTTCATGCAAGGCCTCCACCCGTCCGTAACTCTTACTTATGCCGTTTACTTGCAATGCACTTTCCATACAAACCGCCTCCATCCGGTATCAGAATCCGCGTTTCAGGTTTACTCCGCCATACATGCCTATCTTCAGCATCCCATCGTTTCTGACGGCAATCTTGACCGCATAGACCAAGTTGGCCCTTTCATCCTTGGTCAGGATGGTCTTGGGGGTGAATTCCGAGTTTTCGGATATCCAGGTGACAATGCCGGGATAAGTTTTCCGATTGTCTCCTCCATAGTCGGCATACACTTCCACCTCCTGTCCCAGCCTGACCTGCGACAACTGCTCGGAGGTGATATAGGCCCGCAAGTAAATCTGCTCCATGTCCGCCACCTTGAACAGAGGGCTTCCTTGAGCAGCCAGTTCGCCGGCCTCCATATACTTGGCCAGCACCGTACCGGTTATGGGAGAGCAGACGTGACACTTGCGCAGCAGGTCTTCCACCTGTGCCACCTGGATGCCCACCGAAGAACTCTGCCACGTCAAGCTACGGTCACTGTTCTGCAAAGTGGAGTTTTGTGCCTCCAGCTGCCGGTTGAGCACCTCCAGCAAAGATTCGGCATCGTCCAGTTGCTTGCGGTTGGCAGCATCTACGCGCAACAGGTTGGCTATACGGTCACGCTCCCTGCGTGCCTGCACAATCTGCTCGCGGGTGGCAGCCACCTGCTTCAAGATGTCGGGACGTTGTCCCTCTACCGACTTCACGTTAGCTTCCAGTTGCAGTTTCTTCAGGTAAAGCTGGACGGTATCAATGATTCCGACCTCCTGTCCGGCTTTCAGGCGCATTCCTTCCTCCACCTCGAAGACCATTAGCTTGCCCGAAGCCTCGGACGAAACAATGACCTCGGTAGCCTCGAAGGTACCCGTAGCATCATACTTGGCGACACCACTGCTGCACGAGGCAAGCAGATACGCGGACACACCTATCATAAAAGATTTCATTTGGTTTCTCATATCTGATGTATTAATTCATAATATTAATGTAAAACGCTGTATTCATGTATCATATCAACAAAAAGACAAACTACTGGTTTAAGGTCTGTTTCAACTGCCAAACATACATAAGCAGTTGCACCTCGTGCAGCGATTTGGTTTGCCGGGCCTGGTTTTCGGCCGTAATCTCGTCCAGCAGATCAGTGACGGTCAGGGTACCGTTTTCCACCTTGGCCTCGGCCGACCGCCGGATGTTTTCACGCAGACGGATAATCTCGTCATCAGTTTCCATCTGGCGCTTCATGGAAATCACCTCGGCATCCTGCCGCACCGCGTCGAGGCGGGTGTTGAAGAGAAACACATCGCGGTCGGTCTCCACCTGGAGGCGGCTGTTGGCTATCTTCCGCTGGTCGGTCTTCAGGGTGTACAGTCCTCCAAAGTTCCACGACATGCGTACCCCCGCCACATAGTAGGCACTGAACTTGTCTTCCAGCATATTGAGCCCCGGATTACCATAAGCACCCTGCACAAAAAGGCCGAAGCTCGGCATGAAACGCGTTTTCAAAGAAGACTGCTGCACATCCAACTGCCTGTTGCGGGCATCGAACAGCCCCAGTTCGGGCCGGTTGTTGGGATGCAAAGCTGTCACTTCTTCAGGCAACGGTCTCTGCAAAACAGTGGTCTCAGAAGGCAATTCTTTCCCGATAAAGGCAGCCAGCATATCCACGTATGCCTTTCGCGAAGTCTCCAGCTCCACCTGTTGCTGACCCGCATTCAGCCGCTCTACGCTCACGGCATCCAGATCGCTTTGGTTGGCCACTCCGTTGGCCATATAGGCGGACACCCGACGGTGGGTACGCTCCAGCTCGTCCTGTAATAGTCTGTTCAGTTCCAATCGGCTGTCCAGCATCAGGATACCGAAGAAAAGAGCATCCACACGTTCGTTCAGAGCATACATACTGACACGCTGCTGCTCCATCTCCACGTCCGAAGCAGCTTTCACCTCCCTTCGTCCCGAAGCCACCACTCCGCCGTCCCACAGCACCTGCTGTACCTCGAGAGCCACTTGGTACTGATCGCGTGGCAGGCCCTCGAACTCAACGCCTGGCAAGTCTATCGGCAATTTGGTGGCATCGCTCTGGTAGGTGGCCTTGCCGGACATCTGCAACTGTGGCCAATAATTTTTCTCCAAATTGGAAAGCTCGTACGCACGGGCTTTCTCTATCAGTCCATACTTACGTACCTGCGGATAGTTTTCGCCCGCCAGCCTGCGACACTCCTCAAGTGTCAACTGAGCATCGGCCGAAGCCCACACAATCCAAGCTGAAAACAATAATACCAACCGTTTCATAAACTGTTTTTTTTAATCCGTCGCATGATGATTTCCACATTCTCTGCCTTACGCATCTCGAAGAACTGCTCTTTGTCCATCTGGAACTCACCGAACACCTGGCTGACCAGCGGATAAGCCACAAAAACAAAAATGTTCAACGAAACGATGTCGAGCAACAACATGCGCACATCCACACTCTCCACCTCGCCCCGACGATGAAGCTCGTCCAGCTCCTGCTGGAAGTCGCTCAACATAACCTGGGTTATCCGCCGGATACGGTTGCACATCACCTGGGAACGTTCGGGGTAGGCAAACACCTCGTTGATGATGAAACGGGGCAGGTCGGGATTGGCGGCAATAAAGTCGAAGTGGCGGATGATGCCCGACCGCAGACGCTCCGGCAGAGGCAGGCCGACATCCGTAAAGGCTGCCAGCACCGACTGCTCCATCAGCCTCATCTTTTCGTCCAGCACCCGCTCAAACAGCTGCTCCTTCGTCTGGAAGTAATAGTGCAGCATGGCGTGGGTCACTCCTGCCTGGCGGGCAATGGAGGTGGTGCGCGCCCCGGCATATCCCTTGGCAAGAAATTCATTCTCGGCGGCTTTCAGGATGTCCGCCTCTTTGTTAGCAACATGTTTCCCTTTCATAGTTAACAATTTTGTTAGCGCAAATATAGAGCAAGCAAATGGAATATCCAACAATTTTGTTAATAAAATAAAGGAAAGGCCCCAAAAAGGAGGCAGGAAGGAAAAACGGAGGCGAAATACACATTTCAGCCCTCCCGTTTTGGAAAGACACACTTTATTTTGCACCTTTATCCACGGTTTGACTCAGGCAGGGGCCACGCAGGAAGCGGACACAGCATAAACCTCTGACAGTCAAAACCATAGCACTTTATTTTCATTTTCCAAGAATAAAGTGTTGCTTTAGTACGTATAAAGCACTGCTTTAGTACGCATAAAGTAATGCTTTAGTACGCATAAAGCGACGCTTTAATACGGATAAAGGAAAAATAAACCTTGAACAAGGAGAGACAACGTATGAAAAACCTAACGACATCCGAACCGCTGAAGACCTTCGACGAGCGACGGAGCGAGCTCATGCCCTACGGACTGACTTGCGAACAATGGACGCCGCACGTGATGAGACAGACCGACCGGCACAACGAGATTGAGCTGAACTACTTCCCCGAGGGAAACATGACCTACCTCATCCAGAGCGGCAAGGCGAACATCCCTGCCCGCAGGCTGGCCGTGTTTTGGGGGCTGGTTCCCCACCAGATTATCCACCACGAGGGCGACGCCCCTTACTATGTCTGCACCATCCCCTTTGCCCAATTCCTGAGCTGGCAACTGCCCGCCTCGTTTGCCGACCGAATCCTGAAAGGGGAAGTGCTGCTGGAGCCGACGGACGAATACGCCCCCTACGACCAGTTTCTGCTCGGGCGCTGGCTGAGGGACATCCACCGCCCCGCTGCGGCAGAAGTCATTCTTGCCGAGATGCACGGCCGGCTCAGAAGAATGGCAGACAACCTGATGCTTGCCAGGAACATTGCCCCGGACATTGCCCACACCAGCGAAATCAGCTCGGTGGAGCGCATTGCCATCTACATTGCCCAAAACTACCGCAACCCCATCAAGATAACGGAAGTGGCCGAAGCCGCGGGGCTTAACCCCGACTATGCCAACTCCCTGTTCAAGAAGACCTTCGGATATACGCTGAGTGAGTACATCGCCGAAGAACGGATTGCCGACGCACAGCGCAGGTTGGTTCTGACCGATGACCACATCATAGAGATTGCTTACGAATGTGGCTTCAACTCCATCAGCCGGTTCAACAGCGCCTTTCTGAAAATAAGCGGCTGCACTCCGCGGGAATACCGGCGGAGGAGCCGTAGCAAAAACAACGGAGAAAACTCCTCATTTTTCACAGAACACTGACGGGGAAAGTACATTCACTCCACGACCTGTACCACCTGCTGCAACAAGGGAGGCATCTCAAAGACGCCTTCCTTGACAGCAGTGATGCGCGCCTTACCCTCCGCCGTCAGGGCAAAGTGCATCTGTCGCTTGTCCGATTTGCCCACCAAGCGGGCTATCAGTTTCTTCTCCTCCACCGAACGGATGACCTTGGAGGCATTGGAGGCCGTAAGCCCCAATGCCTCGGCTATCTCGCCGGAAGTAAGTTTGGGCCGGTTCAGGAGCGTGCAGAGCAGCATCCCCTCATTTAGAGACAGGTTGTATGTCTGCATAAACTGCCCCTCGAATTCGGCAATGGCCCGGTAAACATCACGTATCTTGCACAATGTTTCCATACGACCTCCCGCCCCTTAGATGAACAGATTGACATTGGCCTTATCCGCACGTTCCATGTAGGTGGCTACACCACCTACTGTCACTTCGTCCAGTAGTTCCTCCTTTCGGATACCCATCATGTCCATGGACATCTGGCAGGCGATGAACTCCACGCCCTGCGCCAGGGCCTGCGAACGCAGAGACTCCAGCGAGTCCACTCCCTTGCGCTTCATCAGGAAGCGCATCATGCGGCGGCCCAGACCTCCCATGTTCATCTGCGAGAGCTTCAGTTGGAGCGAGCTGGAGGGAAGCATCATGCCGAACATTTTTCCGAACACGTCCTTCTGCACCTTGGGCTTGTGTACCTTCTTCAGCACGTTCAATCCCCAGAAGGTGAAGAAGATGGAGACCTTCTGTCCCGTGGCAGCTGCTCCGTTGGCCAGTACAAAAGTGGCCAAGGCCTTGTCCAGGTCGTCGCTGAAGAGTATCAGCGTCTTGCCCTTCCCGCCTTCGGAAGCGGCGATGGGGACACATCCCGAGCCTTTCTCTATCAGCACGGTATAGCGGCCCTTGTCCTCGTGCTTGTCCACCAGGATGTTTCCCGTAGTGGCACACCAGGCCTCTGCATCGCGGGCAAAGCCGGCATCAGTAGCCACCACTTCCACCCTTGCACCTGCCGCAATGGTGTCCATGGCCTTCTTCACCTGCATGATGGGGCCGGGGCATTGGAGGCCGCAGGCATTGACCTTCAGCGTCTCCTTCGCCTCAGTGTCCGGCTGGCGGCGGCAGGAGGCAGTCTTCTGCTGCCGGGCCTGCGGTTGTCCGTCGGGCTTAGGCACGGGAGCCAGCGCAGTGGAGTAAGTCTTATATCCTCCTATCAAGTTGCGCACGTTACGATAACCGCGCCCCATCAGGATGCGTTGGGCCAGATAGCCTCGCAGACCTACGGCGCAAAAGAGCACGACGGGACGGTCGACAGGCACTTCGGACAGACGCTCGCGCAAGTCGTCCAGCGGGATGTTGACAGCCCCCGCAATGGAGCCGAAGGCAAACTCTTCGGGTGTGCGTGTGTCTATCAGCATCACCCCTTTCTTTTCAGCCGCCAGCTCGCGCCACGTAATGGCCGGCATGGCACCGCTGATGAGATTGGAGGCTACATAACCAGCAATGGCTATCGGGTCTTTGGCGGACGAAAAGGGAGGCGCATAAGTATGCTCCGTTTCCATCAGGTCATACACAGTACCCCCCCGCTTGATGAGCCCCGCTATCTGGTCGATGCGCTTGTCCACTCCCTCATAGCCCACACACTGCGCTCCGTAGAGTTTGCCCGTCACGGGATGGAAAGTCAGCTTCAGGGTCAGCGGCAAGGCGTCGGGATAGTAGCCCGCGTGAGAAGAAGAATGGGTGACACTGCTCTTGTACTCCATGCCCCACTGTTTCAGGCGCTTGGCGGCAAGGCCCGTAGAGGCCACAGTCATGTCGAACACTTTGGCTATGGAAGTGCCGATGGCACCTTCATAGGTCTGTACATTACCCAAAGCCATGTTGTCGGCCACGATGCGTCCCTGTCTGTTGGCCGGATTGGCCAGATAGTTGAGCCAGGGCTTGCCCGTCAGCGGATGCGGATACTCCACAGCGTCGCCCACGGCGTAAATGTCCTTTACGGAAGTCTCCAGGTGTTCGTCCACCCAGATACCGCCTGTCTCGCCCAGCTTCACGCCTGCCTGTTGGGCCAGGGCGGTAGACGGCCGCACGCCGATGGACAGCAGCACCAGGTCGGCCTCTATCGTCTTCCCGCTCTTCAGAAAGACCGTGATGCCCTGCTCCGTGCGCTCAAAGCGGGTGACGCTTTCCTCCAGATAGAGCTGCACGCCCTTCTGCACCAGGTGCTGGTGGATATAGGCAGCCATGGAGAAGTCAATGGGAGCCATCACCTGGTTGCCCATCTCCACCACCGATACACCGACACCCGCATGATGCAGGTTTTCCGCCATCTCAAGCCCGATGAATCCGGCACCTACCACCACCGCACGCTTCACGCACTTGTCGGCAAGGTAGGCCTTGATGCGGTCGGTATCCTCCACATTGCGCAGGGTAAAGATGCCCTCCGAACGGATGCCCTCCAACGGCGGCACCACCGGATTGGCGCCGGGCGACAACAGCAGTTTGTCGTAAGCTTCCTCATACTCTCCACCGCCGGCCCTCCGCACCGTCACCGTCTTCTTGTCCGGCCGGATGGCCACCACTTCGTTCTCCACCCGCACATCGATGCGGAAACGCCTGCCGAAGCTCTCCGGTGTCTGCACCAGCAATTTCTCGCGTTCCTCAATAACTCCACCTATATAATAAGGTAAACCGCAATTGGCATAAGAGATGTGCTTTCCTTTCTCCAACAACAGGATTTCACCCTGCTCGTCTATCCGTCTCAAACGGGCAGCAGCTGTGGCACCTCCTGCCACACCGCCAACAATTACATATTTCATACTCATTTTCTTATTCTTACTTTCTCTATGATTTGACGATGCAAAGAAAACACATTATTTCCAATTAATAATAATTTCCAATGGAAAATAATGTTAACGATATCACATACAGCAGAAAACAATATTTACCCCACCTTTCGCCAACGACTTTACACACAAATGGCTGCCCAAAACCGAGCAGCCATTCATATAAAATCATACACAAACGAAAAACCACTAAATATGCACAAAATCAGATTAGATAGAATATCCCAATTTACTCCTGAGGCTTTTTGAAAGTGAAGACAGAAGGATCCAGAAGTTGAAGTACCAGTTTGGTCTTTGTGTACTTATTCATCAGCTTCGTGGCTTCCTTTGTCAGTTTATTCTTGTTTTCTGAAAAGTAAATCATACAGGTATAATCCGGCTTGCCGACCTCCGCCTCCAAGTAATTCTTCAGTTGGTAAGAATAAAGGTCCCTCTTGGGCAGAAAACCGTTTTTATCCAATGCCACGCTGTCCAGCACCTGAATCGGCGTATAATAGACTACAGAGTCGTTGAACGAAGCTGCCACTCCGAATGCATACACAGGCTTTTCTTTGTCCTTCTTCATTGTAAAAGCCGAACACAGCGTAAAAAGCAGTGCCACGGTCATGATTATCCGAATGTATTTCATAAGTTCTGCTAATTATTAAGTATATATCCAATCATATTCTGTCTTTACCCAAAGAATGAGACGGGGACAAAGATAACAAAAAAACCGGCTGTCCGCATCAGGGAGGCGCCGGTTTTTGATACCTTTTTGTCGGAAACTGACATTTCTTACTTATCCCAAATAAGATTTGAGCAATTTACTACGATTACTTTGTCTTAATCTTCTGATTGCTTTTTCTTTAATCTGGCGAACACGTTCACGGGTAAGTCCAAATTTGTCGCCGATTTCTTCCAAGGTCATTTCCTGTTGTCCGATTCCGAAAAACATCTGTATGATTTCTTTTTCGCGGTCGGTTAACGTAGAAAGAGCTCTGTCAATTTCCCTCGCAAGAGACTCGTTCACTAACGAGCGGTCGGCCATGGGCGAATCGTCGTTGACCAGCACGTCAAGCAGGCTGTTGTCCTCTCCTTCCACAAAAGGAGCGTCCACCGAAATATGGCGACCCGAGACCTTCAGTGTATCGGAGATTTTATCAACGGGGATTTCCAGTTCGTCTGCCAATTCTTCGGGAGAGGGACGACGTTCATTCTCCTGTTCGAACTTAGAAAAGGCTTTGCTGATTTTGTTCAGCGAACCCACCTGGTTCAACGGAAGACGCACGATACGCGACTGCTCTGCCAAAGCCTGCAGAATGGACTGGCGTATCCACCATACCGCATAGCTGATGAATTTAAAGCCACGTGTTTCATCAAATTTCTCGGCAGCCTTAATCAATCCCAAGTTTCCCTCATTAATCAAGTCGGGCAAACTCAAACCCTGGTTCTGATACTGCTTGGCTACAGATACAACGAAACGCAGATTGGCACGTGTCAGTTTCTCCAACGCCACACGGTCACCCTTGCGGATGCGCTGAGCGAGCTCCACCTCTTCCTCAACCGTAATGAGGTCCTCGCGACCGATTTCCTGCAGATACTTGTCAAGAGAAGCGCTCTCTCTGTTAGTGATACTTTTGGTAATTTTTAGTTGTCTCATTCTTTAAAACAGATTTGGATGCAAAGTTACGACAATTTATTGGGTTAGCCGCTATCTTGACGTAACTTTTTTGTAGATATTCTAAAAGAATAGTGAATGTAACGACCGTTTTCTACCCCGACGAGAAACAAAGACTGAAAACGTCAGCCGCAGACGAAACGGGAGGCGCAAATTCCTGAAGGGAAACCCTTAGACACACACACTGAAATCAGAAATCTGAAATAGATTAGAATCTGCGTCATCCGCTTTACCTGCGGCTGAAAGAATTTATTATTGTCGTCGGCCTACGGCCACCGGATTACTCCTGGCTCAAGTCAACAGCATAACTGGCGCGCTTGCCCGAAGGGAACATACCGGTAATAAACAGTACCTGTTCGGGGGTCTTGGATGCCGCCTTCATCACGGTTTCCAAGTCATCTACGGTCTTCATGGACTGTCCGTTCACCTTCAGGATAATGAAGCCCTTGCGGATGCCGGCAGCAGCCATCTTTCCGTCGGTTACGCCTGTTACTTCCAAACCATAACCCAAGTTGAGCTGGCGCTTCAATTCATCGGATACCGGCCGGAAGGCTGCGCCCAAGATATCCATATCAGCGTTCTTCACCACCTTAGTGTTACCTTGCTCGTTTTTCAGCGTCACTTCAATGGATTTTGCCTTTTTGTCACGCATTACCTTCACACTCACCTTGTCACCCGGACGATGCTTGGCCAGAGCTTCCTGCAAGTCGGCAAATTTGTGGATTTCCTTTCCGTCCAAACCGACAATCACATCATCGACCTTAATGCCCGAGCTGGCTGCAGAACTGCCTTCTACAATTTCTCTTACCCACAGTCCGTCTACGACACCGAATTTATCGCGAGCATCCTTCTTCACTTCACTCAACTTCTTTCCGCTTTCTCTTTCTATCAATTGCGTGTCGCCCGGCTCCTCAGCCAGTTCAAGCACACTGACACCCAGTTTGGCACGCTGCACGGTACCGTATTGCTTCAAATCGGCAACAACTTTCTTCATGATGCTGGTAGGAATGGCAAATCCATAACCCGTATTGGAACCTGTAGGCGAGAAAAGAGCAGCATTGATACCCACCAGTTCGCCACGTGCGTTAACCAATGCGCCACCACTGTTACCTTGATTGATGGCAGCATCTGTCTGGATATAAGATTCGATGCTTTCCTTACCCGTCATCTGCCCCATGCCCAATGAACGAGCCTTGGCACTAACGATACCGGCCGTCACCGTAGAAGTGAGGTTAAAGGGGTTACCCACGGCCAGTACCCACTCGCCAACCTTCAAGGCATCAGAGTCGCCTACAGGAATGGTGGGGAAATCATCACCTTCAATCTTGATAAGGGCCAGGTCTGTGCCTTCGTCCGTACCGATAATACGACCCTTGAACTGACGGTTGTCGTTCAGCGTGACGCTGATTTCGTCGGCACCGTCAATCACGTGGTTGTTAGTTACGATATATCCGTCTTTCGAGATGATAACGCCCGAACCAAAACCGGTGCGTTCAGGAGTCTGCACCTGACGTTTCTGAGTGCCGCCACGGCCGCCAAAGATGTCGCCAAAAAATTCATAGAAAGGATCTCTCACTTCCACTTCCTGCACCTTGGACGACTGGGTAGAGCGAATGTGAACCACGCCATGTATAGAGCTTTCGGCAGCTTGCGTCAAATCTACAGGCTGTGCATTGGCTGCGCTGAAAGCAGCCAGGTTGACTCCCGGATTGGGCACAAACATTTCATTGAACGACATGTTGGCTGAACTTTGTTCATGCTGCAACAGTTTATAGCTGGAGAATACTGCAACTCCTGAACTGAGGAGCACGATAGCCGTAGCTCCCAAGATGTTTTTTGTTGTCTGTTTCATACTCTTTTCTATCGGTTAAAGTGTTAATATTCGAGTTTCGTTTAACATTACGACGTTAAAATAACGACAAAAAACGTTCAGTTATTCCGCTTGTCATTCTTTTTTGTTCTCTTTTAACAGAGCCTATTTGGAGCTTAACAGCGGTTAACGGCCATGACTGACAAATTTGCATTTATGCACGGTTGCCGATATGTTAAATACTGACAGATAGTTAGGAAAATGGAGAATGTAGAATGAAGGTGGGTACATAAATCCATTTTCAAATATCCATTCAGACAAGAACCACACCGATGCCGGGCAAATCGGGCAGTGTAATCTTGCCCTTCACCACTTCCATGCCCTTGAAGCGGTCGTTGGCTATCAGCAGATTGCCGTCCAAATCGGCAAAGTCTACAGCGGGAGAGAGCTGTGCTGCGGCCGAGCAGGCACACGAGGTTTCGGTCATGCAGCCTACCATCACCTTCATATCCAAAGCACGGGCCAGCGTCAGCATCTTCCACGCCTCGCGCATCCCCGTACACTTCATCAGCTTGATGTTGATGCCGGAGAATACGCCCTTTAGGGCAACCACATCGGACAGGCGCTGGACGGACTCATCGGCAAATACGGGCAGCGGGCTGTGCTGGGTAATCCAGGCCAAGTCGTCCAGCCGCTCCTTGGGCATAGGTTGCTCCACCATGACAATGCCCTGCTCTTTAAGCCAGTGTATCATGTCGAGAGCATACTGCCTGTCCTGCCAACCCTGGTTGGCATCTACGGCGATGGGGAGGTCGGTCACCGAGCGGATGGCCTCAATCATCCCACGGTCGTCCTTGCCGCCCAGCTTTACCTTTAATATATTATAGAGGGCGGCACACTCGCGGGTACGTTCCTTAACCACCTGGGGCGTATCAATGCCGATGGTAAAGGTGGTGGAGGGTGCCTTTTCCTTGTTCAGCCCCCATATTTTGTACCAAGGTGCCTGCAACAGCTTTCCCACCAGGTCGTGCAGGGCAATGTCCACCGCCGCTTTTGCAGCCGTATCTCCCGGTGAGAGGCTGTCCACGTAGGTAAGGATGTCTTCACTTTGCTCAGGAAGGCTGTCACCGTCTCCACCGTCTGCCCCAGATAGGGCGGCATGGAGGCTTCGCCATAACCCGTGATGCCTTCGTACTCCACCTCCACCTGCACGTCGGGGGTAGTGGTACGCGAGTAAGTGGCTACGGTGAACACGTGGCGCAGCTTCAGTTCGTAGGGGAAGAAGCGCAGCTTCAGCTTGCCGCCTGTCCCCCCTCGGTTGATGTTGAACAGAGGAGTCTTCCCCTTCTCCTCCGCCAGCAGGGACGTAGACATCAGCCCCGTGCCGAGTGCCGCCAATGCGGCTGTCTTCAGAAAATCTCTTCGGTTTTGCATGTTTCTGTATTTTGTCATCCATACTTTCATCTCGACACTCTGCCCGACGCATTGCCGGCCATCAGGCTCTCCACTTCGTCTGCCGTAACCAGGTTGAAGTCGCCGTACACGGTGTTCTTCAACGCCGATGCAGCCAGGGCAAAGTCCAATGCCCGCTGGTCGTCAGGATAAGAAAGGAGACCATAAATCAGGCCGCCCACAAAGGCATCGCCCGTCCCTACCCTGTCCACCTCGTGCTCGATGTCGTAAATGCCCGCATGCTTCAGGCTGCCG
>NZ_CASFWU010000023.1 GCF_949298305.1 uncultured Bacteroides sp.
CTTGTCTGTTCATAATAATTGAGGTTTGATTGTATTCACTACCGCAAAGCTACAACCAAACCTCAAGGTTTAAAAGGTGCATTTATTCGAATGCTTACCAATCAACGATAGCCCTTAAAAGAGAGGGCACTATTGCCGCTCA
The DNA here is from genome assembly GCF_949298305.1 of uncultured Bacteroides sp. Taxonomy (GTDB): domain Bacteria; phylum Bacteroidota; class Bacteroidia; order Bacteroidales; family Bacteroidaceae; genus Bacteroides. The sequence goes on from NZ_CASFWU010000023.1 coordinate 143, forward strand.
CGGGAAGCTGTCGATTACATCACAAAAAACAAACAGGGAGGATGTCCTTAAACGAACACCCTCCCTGCAAAATATTTACAATTGATGTACTACTTATACTTATTCATCCACCTTCTCATCTACAGCATAGTCGAGTACGGTTTTCTTGTTGGCAAGCATACGGTCGTACTCTTCCTTGGAGCCTACGATGATTTTCTCAAAGTCACGCTGTCCGGTACCGGCAGGAATCAGATGACCGCAGATGACGTTCTCCTTCATACCTTCCAGCTTGTCCACCTTGCCGTTGATAGCAGCTTCGTTAAGGACCTTCGTTGTTTCCTGGAAGGAAGCGGCAGACATGAAGCTCGACGTCTGCAAAGCGGCACGGGTAATACCCTGAAGAATCTGAGTAGAAGTGGCGGGAACGGCATCGCGTACCTCAACCAACTTCATGTCACGACGCTTTAGCATGGAGTTTTCGTCACGCAACTTGCGGGCGGTGACAATCTGACCCGGCTGCAGAGTCTGTGAGTCGCCGGCATCTACCACGACCTTCTTGCCCCAGATGCGGTCGTTCTCTTCCATGAACTCCAGCTTGTCCACTACCTGCTGTTCGAGGAAGCGGGTGTCGCCCGGTTCGTCGATTTCGACCTTGCGCATCATCTGGCGGACAATGATCTCAAAGTGCTTGTCGTTAATCTTCACACCTTGCAGACGGTAAACGTCCTGTACTTCATTAACAATATATTCCTGTACAGCCGTGGGACCCTTGATGGCCAGGATGTCGGCCGGCGTGATGGCGCCGTCGGACAACGGGGTACCGGCACGCACGTAGTCGTTTTCCTGTACCAGAATCTGGCGTGACAGGGGCACGAGGTATTTCTTGACCTCGCCGGTCTTGGAGGTAACGACAATCTCGCGGTTACCACGTTTCACCTTACCCATGGTAATCTCACCGTCGATTTCGGAAACGACGGCGGGGTTGGACGGGTTACGGGCCTCGAACAACTCGGTGACACGGGGAAGACCACCCGTGATATCACCGGCCTTGCCGACAGCACGCGGAATCTTCACGATAACTTCACCGGCCTTCACCTTCTGTCCGTCCTCAACTACCACGTGGCCACCCACAGGCAGGTTGTAGGTACGGATGAGCTCGCCGTCCTCGGTCATGATGTGTGCGGTAGGCACCTTGGTCTTGTCCTTGGACTCGATGATGATGATTTCGCGCAGACCGGTGGATTCATCCGATTCAATCTTATAGGTAACGTTCTCGATGACACCCTCGAACTCAATCTTACCGGTAGCTTCGGTGATGATGACGGCGTTGAACGGGTCCCAACGGGCAATCAGCTTGCCGGCTTCCACCAGCTCGCCGTCTGCGGCATAGAGCGTAGAGCCGTAGGGCACGTTGTGCGTAGACAGCACGATGCCGGTGTTGACATCCACAAAGCGGACTTCGGCCAGACGACCGACAACAACCTTGGCAGGTTCGCCGGCTTCGTCAATGACGTCTACCGTACGGAGTTCTTCAAATTCAAGACGGGCAGCGTTCTTGGCCACGATGCTGGCATTGGCTGCGATGTTGGCAGCCGTACCACCGGCGTGGAAAGTACGCAACGTCAGCTGAGTACCCGGTTCACCGATGGACTGTGCAGCGATGACGCCGACAGCCTCGCCTTTCTGAACCATGCGGCTGGTGGCCAGGTTGCGGCCATAGCACTTGGCGCAGACACCTTTCTTGGACTCGCAAGTCAGCACGGAACGGATTTCGACGCTCTCGATGGGCGAGTCTTCAATCTTCTGCGCAATGGCTTCGGTAATTTCCTCACCGCCGGCAACAATCAGCTCGCCGGTTGTCGGATGAACAATATCGTGTACGGATACACGTCCCAGGATGCGCTCATACAGCGTAGCGATAACTTCATCGTTGTTCTTCAACGCTGTACAAACCAGTCCGCGGAGTGTACCGCAGTCTTCTTCGTTGATAATCACGTCGTGCGAAACGTCTACCAGACGACGGGTCAGGTATCCGGCATCGGCTGTCTTCAAGGCGGTATCGGCCAAACCCTTACGGGCACCGTGGGTAGAGATGAAGTACTCCAACACGGACAAGCCTTCCTTAAAGTTAGAAAGAATCGGGTTCTCAATAATCTGACCGCCTTCTGCACCGGCTTTCTGAGGCTTGGCCATCAAACCACGCATACCGGAGAGCTGACGAATCTGTTCCTTAGAACCACGGGCACCGGAGTCAAGCATCATGTAGACGGAGTTGAATCCCTGGTCGTCGTTGGAAATGGTCTTCATCAGGATGTTGGACAACTCAGAGTTGACATGTGTCCAGATATCGATAACCTGGTTGTAACGCTCGTTGTTGGTGATGAAACCCATGTTATAGTTGTTGATGACCTGCTCTACTTCTTCGTAACCTTTCTGTACGAGCGCCTCTTTCTCCTCGGGAATGATAATATCGCCCAAGTTGAAGGAAAGACCGCCCTTGAAGGCCATGTAGTAACCCAAGTTCTTGATTCCGTCCAAGAAATCGGCAGCCTTGGCCACACCGCAAACTTTAATAACATGGCTGATGATGTCGCGGAGTGACTTCTTGGAGATAATGGTATTGATGTATCCGGCCTCGGGTGGAACAATCTCATTCACAATGACACGGCCTACGGAAGTATCGTGCATCATCTTGTCGACAATGTTTCCATTCTCGTCCACGTCCTTCACAACGACACTGACGGGAGCATGAATGTCACACTTGCCTTCATTGTAAGCAATCAGAGCCTCTTCAGGACCATAGAATACCAGGCCTTCGCCCTTGGCACCCTTGCGCAACTTGGTGATGTAGTACAAACCCAGCACCATGTCCTGTGCAGGCACGGTGATAGGCGCGCCGTTGGCAGGATTCAATATATTATGAGACTGGAGCATCAGCATCTGTGCTTCCAGAATGGCTTCGTTGCTCAGAGGCAAGTGAACGGCCATCTGGTCACCGTCGAAGTCGGCATTGAACGCCGTACAAGCCAACGGATGCAACTGAATAGCCTTACCTTCAATCATCTTCGGCTGGAAAGCCTGGATACCCAGACGGTGCAGTGTCGGGGCACGGTTCAGCAGGACGGGATGTCCTTTCATCACATGCTCCAGAATGTCCCAAATAACGGGTTCCTTGCGGTCTACAATCTTCTTGGCACTCTTGACCGTCTTCACGATGCCGCGCTCTATAAGTTTACGGATGATAAACGGCTTGTAAAGCTCGGCAGCCATCAGTTTAGGAATACCGCACTCACCCATTTTCAATTCAGGGCCTACAACGATAACCGAACGGGCAGAATAGTCAACACGCTTACCCAACAGGTTCTGACGGAAACGTCCCTGCTTACCTTTCAAGCTGTCCGAAAGAGACTTCAACGGACGGTTTGCATCGGTCTTAACAGCGCTGGACTTACGGGAATTATCGAACAAAGAGTCGACAGCTTCCTGCAACATACGTTTTTCGTTACGAAGAATGACTTCGGGTGCCTTGATTTCAATCAACCGTTTCAAACGGTTGTTACGGATAATGACACGACGGTAAAGATCATTCAAGTCGGAAGTGGCAAAACGCCCGCCATCCAACGGAACCAACGGACGCAATTCAGGCGGGATGACAGGTACAATGCGTACAATCATCCATTCAGGTTTATTACGTCCACGCGAAGCACGGAAGGACTCAACCACCTGAAGACGTTTCAAAGCCTCGCTCTTGCGTTGCTGAGAAGCATCGCTACCAGCACGATGACGCAGCTCATAAGACAATGCATCCAAATCAATATGAGAAAGGAGGTCATAAATAGCCTCGGCACCCATCTTGGCAATAAACTTGTTCGGATCTGAATCTTCCAGGAACTGATTTTCCTTAGGCAGTTTATCCAACAAATCCAGATATTCACCTTCTTCCAACAAGTCGTATTGAGCAACTTCATCGCCTAAGATACCCGGCTGTATGACAATATAACGTTCATAATAAATGACAGCATCCAGTTTCTTGGTAGGCAATCCCAACAGATAACCAATCTTATTGGGGAGTGAACGGAAATACCAGATATGGGCTACAGGCACCACCAGCTGAATGTGGCCCATACGCTCGCGACGCACCTTCTTCTCGGTCACTTCCACACCGCAACGGTCACAAACAATACCTTTATAGCGGATGCGTTTGTACTTACCGCAGTGGCATTCATAATCCTTGATAGGACCAAAAATACGCTCACAGAAGAGGCCGTCACGTTCAGGCTTATACGTACGGTAGTTGATGGTTTCAGGCTTTAAAACTTCACCACTCGAATTCTCAAGGATTTCTTCGGGAGAAGCCAAACCGATTGAGATTTTCGAGAAATTACTTTTTATCTTGTTATCTTTTCTAAAAGCCATACTTTATATTAATTGATAATTGACAATGGATTATTGAAAAATGAAAGCAGACAACCAATAATCGGGAAGAAGAGCACAAACTCCTCTTTCCCAATTATCAATTATTCATTATTCTAAGTTGATGCTCAATCCGAGTCCTCTCAACTCGTGGAGCAACACGTTCAGAGATTCCGGTATGCCGGGAGTGGGCATCGGCTCACCCTTCACGATGGCTTCGTAGGCTTTGGAACGTCCTACTACATCATCCGACTTGATGGTCAAGATTTCCTGCAGGATATGGGCGGCACCGAAAGCTTCGAGTGCCCAAACCTCCATTTCTCCGAAACGCTGACCACCGAACTGTGCCTTACCACCCAACGGCTGCTGCGTAATGAGTGAGTACGGACCGATGGAACGGGCGTGCATCTTGTCTTCAACCATGTGGCCTAACTTCAACATATAAGTCACACCTACCGTAGCCTGCTGTTCAAATGCCTCACCAGTGCCTCCGTCATACAGCGTTGTCTTACCATAGCGGGGCAAACCGGCCTTATCAGTCCATTCGTTCAGGTCGTCCAAGGTAGCACCGTCAAAGATAGGTGTGGCAAATTTCACGCCCAGCTTCTTGCCGGCACGACCTAATACAGCCTCGAAAATCTGTCCGATGTTCATACGCGAAGGCACACCCAACGGGTTCAGAACAATGTCAACAGGAGTACCGTCAGCCAAGAACGGCATGTCCTCCTGACGTACCACGCGGGAAACAATACCTTTGTTACCGTGACGACCGGCCATCTTGTCACCAACACCAATCTTACGTTTCTTGGCAATATATACTTTGGCCATCTGGATGATGCCTGCAGGCAATTCATCACCAATGGTAATGGCAAATTTCTTACGTTTCAATTCGGCATCGAGTTCCTTATACTTCTTTATATAATTCATAATCAATGCACGAATCAATGAGTTGGTATGTTCGTCCTTCGTCCAATTGCTCAACTGAATAGCCGTAAAATCCAAATCGCCGAAATCGGAAGCGGAGAAACGAGCACCCTTGGAAATGACATCCGCACCGATATAATCTTTCACACCTTCAGAAGTATAATTCTCTGTCAGTTTCAGCAACTTGTTTATCAGAATCTTCTTCAAAGCGGCCACCTTGCCTTCAAATTCATCGTCAATCTTCGGCAGTAATGCCTTGTCTGCCAACTTGGAACTACGAGTCTTGATGACACGAGAGAACAGACGTTTACCAATAACCACACCCTTCAACGACGGAGAAGCTTTCAGTGAAGCATCCTTCACATCGCCAGCCTTGTCACCAAAGATGGCACGGAGCAATTTCTCTTCTGGTGAAGGATCGGATTCGCCTTTCGGGGTAATCTTACCAATCAGGATGTCACCAGGTTCGATACGTGCACCAACACGTACAATACCATTCTCATCCAAATCCTTGGTAGCTTCTTCGCTTACATTAGGTATATCGGAAGTAAGTTCCTCCATACCGCGCTTCGTTTCGCGAACCTCAAGAGAATATTCCTCCACGTGCACCGAAGTCAGCAGGTCTTCACGAACCACACGTTCATTCAACACAATGGCATCCTCGTAATTGTAGCCCTTCCATGGCATATATGCAACAAGCAGATTTTTACCCAAAGCCAATTCACCGTCTTCGGTGGAATAACCTTCAGTCAAAATTTGCCCCTTCGTCACACGCTGACCTTTCTCACAAATCGGGCGCAGGTCAATTGTCATATTCTGATTAGTGCGACGCCATTTCGGAATACGGTATTCCTTCAAGGCGGGCTCGAAACTAACAAACTCTTCATCTTCTGTACGGTCGTAAAGAATACGAATGGTGGTTGCATCTACAAAATCCACAACACCTTCACCTTCAGCCGTAATCTGGGTACGCGAGTCGCGAGCCAACTGTCGTTCAATACCAGTACCAACGATAGGAGCCTCACTTCTCAATAAAGGAACAGCCTGGCGCATCATGTTCGATCCCATCAACGCACGGTTAGCATCGTCATGTTCGAGGAACGGAATCAAAGAAGCGGCAATAGAGGCAATCTGCTGCGGCGACACATCCATTAACTCTACTTCAGAAGGAGGAACAACAGGATAATCCGCATCTTGACGAGACTTCACTTTATCACGGATAAAGGTTCCGTCATCGTTCAGCGGAGCATTGCCCTGTGCAATAATCTTTCCCTCCTCTTCTTCGGCAGAAAGATAAACCAATCCTTCATCTGAAAGATCTACTTTACCATTAGCGACCTTGCGATAAGGAGTCTCAATGAAGCCAAGGTCATTGATTTTGGCAAACACACAAAGTGAAGAAATCAAACCGATGTTCGGGCCTTCAGGTGTTTCGATAGGACACAGACGGCCATAGTGCGTATAGTGTACGTCTCGCACCTCGAAACCGGCACGTTCACGGGACAAGCCACCAGGACCCAAGGCTGACATACGGCGTTTGTGCGTAATTTCAGCCAGCGGGTTGGTCTGATCCATGAACTGAGAAAGAGCATTCGTCCCGAAGAAAGAATTGATAACGGAAGAAATAGTCTTCGCATTAATCAAATCAATCGGAGTAAACACTTCGTTGTCACGCACGTTCATACGCTCACGAATGGTACGTGACATACGCGCCAGACCTATGGCGAACTGATTGGACAACTGCTCACCAACTGTACGCACACGACGGTTGCTCAAGTGGTCGATATCGTCCACGTCAGCCTTCGAATTAATCAGTTCAATCAGATACTTGATAATTTCAATGATATCTTCTTTAGTAAGAACGCGCACGTCCATATCGGTCGTCAGGTTCAACTTCTTGTTGATGCGGTAACGGCCTACATCGCCCAAATCATATCTTTTCTCCGAGAAGAACAGGTTGTTGATAACCTCGCGCGCACTTGCATCATCAGCCGGGTCTGCATTACGCAACTGACGGTAGATGTAAAGTACAGCTTCCTTTTCAGAGTTACTCGGGTCTTTCTGTAAGGTATTATATATGATAGAATAATCAGACTGGTTCGGTTCATCCTTATGTACAAGAATGTTTGAAACGCCTGACTCCAAAATAACATCAATATGTTCCGGTTCAATCACGGTTTCACGATCAATAACCACTTCATTACGCTCGATAGAAACCACTTCACCAGTATCTTCATCTACAAAATCCTCAATCCATGTCTTCAAGACACGAGCCGCCAACTTACGACCGACATATTTCTTCAAGTTGGCCTTATTCACTTTTACATCTTCAGCTAAGTTAAAGATTTCAAGAATGTCCTTATCGTTCTCAAAACCGATAGCACGCAACAAAGTAGTTACAGGCAACTTCTTCTTACGATCAATGTAAGCATACATTACGTTGTTAATATCCGTAGCAAATTCAATCCACGATCCCTTAAAGGGGATAATGCGAGCGGAATACAACTTTGTACCATTCGCGTGCACACTTTGTCCGAAAAACACACCCGGAGAACGGTGCAACTGTGAAACAACTACACGTTCAGCACCATTGATAACGAATGTAGCCTTATCCGTCATATAGGGAATAGGTCCCAAGAACACATCCTGTATCACCGTATCAAAATCTTCATGATCTGGGTCGGTACAATACAGTTTCAATTTTGCTTTTAAAGGTACACTATAAGTAAGCCCTCGCTCTATACATTCATCGATAGTATAACGCGGCGGATCAATATAGTAGTCCAAAAACTCAAGCACAAAATTGTTTCTTGTATCGGCAATGGGGAAGTTTTCTGCAAACACTTTATACAATCCCTCGTTCTTACGTTTTTCAGGCGGGGTATCCAGTTGTAGAAAGTCTTTGAATGACTTCAATTGTACTTCCAAGAAATCCGGATATTCCAACGGATTCTTAGTCGAAGCGAAATTAATTCTTTGATTTACAGTAGTTGAAGACATCTGATAATGGATTTGTAGAACTTAATTTTAAATATATACACAAAAAGGTTAAGAACCCTTTTAACGAAGGGTTCCTAACCGAAATACCTGATAAACAGGCTAATGTTATTTAAGTTCAACTTCTGCTCCAGCTTCTTCCAGTGTCTTCTTCAGTGACTCAGCTTCGTCTTTAGCCAAACCTTCTTTTACTACGCTCGGAGCACCGTCAACCAAATCTTTAGCTTCCTTCAAGCCAAGACCGCAAGCTTCCTTAACGGCTTTAACAACCTGAAGTTTAGCTGCACCAGCGCTCTTCAATACTACATCGAAAGAAGTCTTCTCTTCTGCGGCGGCAGCAGCACCAGCTGCAGGACCAGCAGCAACAGCTACAGCTGCAGCAGCAGGTTCAATACCGTATTCTTCCTTCAAAATAGTTGCAAGTTCATTAACTTCTTTTACTGTCAAGTTAACTAATTGTTCTGCAAAAGCTTTCAAATCTGCCATTTTTGTATGTTTTTTAATTGTTTAAATACTAAATAAATTGATAATGTTTAGGAAAGGACAAACTATCAAAAAATGCCTCTCCCAGTTTTGAAGCCTTAGGCTTCAGTACGTTCACCAAGAGTCTTGAGGACTCCGTGAAGTGTATTACCACCTGATTGCAGAGCAGAAATAACATTCTTGGCAGGAGATTGCAGCAAAGCAACAATATCTGCAATAACTTCATTCTTACTCTTGATAGCTACAAGCGCATCCAGCTGGTCTGCACCTACATAGAAACTTTCCTCAGCATAAGCTGCCTTCAGTCCAGGAATACCTTCTTTCGCCTTGTCCTTGATTAACTTAGCCGGTGCGTTTGCAACATTGCAGAACATAACGGCAGTCGTACCTTTCAGACACCCATAAATGGGAGAATAATCTTCTTCAAGGCTCTCAAGTGCTTTATGGAGCAAAGAATTCTTAACAACCATCAGCTTGATACCAGCTTTGAAGCAATCTCTACGCAAAGCGCTGGTTGCAGCAGCATTCATTGCTGTAGTATCAACTAAATAGAAGTGACCGTATTCTTTTACAGTAGCAGCAAGCTGCTCAATAATCGTACTTTTATCTTCCTTTCTCATACTCGTCTTATTAGATTTCTTCTACTGATTTCGGGTCAATTTTAATACCCGCACTCATGGTGCTAGAAAGATAAATACTCTTAATATATGTACCCTTGGCTGTAGTCGGTTTCAATTTATTCAAAGTAGAGATGAATTCTCTTGCATTGTCACGAATTTGATCAACGCCAAATGAAACTTTACCGATGGAAGTATGAACAATACCGTTTTTATCAACTTTAAAGTCAATCTTACCTTGTTTAACTTCCTTCACAGCTTTAGCAACATCCATAGTCACAGTACCACTCTTGGGATTCGGCATCAGTCCACGGGGACCGAGTATACGACCGAGGGCACCAATCTTACCCATAATGGACGGCATTGTGATAATCACATCAATATCAGTCCATCCACCTTTGATCTTTTCAATATATTCATCAAGACCAACATAGTCAGCTCCAGCTTCCTTTGCAGCAGCTTCTGCATCCGGTGTACAGAGCACAAGCACACGCGTAACCTTACCTGTACCGTGAGGAAGCGATACAACACCTCTCACCATCTGGTTGGCCTTACGCGGGTCAACGCCCAGACGCACATCGATATCCAGTGAAGCATCGAACTTGGTAAAAGTAATATCCTTTACCAGCTGTGCAGCTTCCTTGAGAGAGTACGATTTCCCTGCTTCAATTTTGCCTGCAGCCAACTTTTGATTTTTTGTCAGTTTACCCATTCTAATTGAAGTTTATTAGTTATTAACCGGGAACTCCCCTTTTACAGTGATACCCATACTTCTGGCTGTACCTGCAACCATCTTCATGGCAGCTTCTACAGTGAAACAGTTCAAGTCCGGCATCTTATCCTGAGCAATCGTACGAACCTGTTCCCAAGTAATCTCAGCAACTTTCTTACGATTAGGCTCGGCAGAACCACTCTTCACCTTTGTCAACTCAAGCAACTGAATTGCAACAGGAGGAGTCTTGATAACAAAATCAAAAGACTTGTCTGCATAGTAAGTGATAATCACAGGAAGAATCTTACCTGCCTTGTCCTGGGTTCTGGCGTTGAATTGCTTGCAAAACTCCATGATATTGATTCCCTTTGAACCCAATGCAGGGCCTACGGGAGGTGATGGGTTTGCCGCGCCTCCTTTAATCTGTAATTTGATTAGTCCAGCAACTTCTTTAGCCATTTTCTAATTGATTTTTATATAACATTTAATAAAAGAAAATCAGCAGCGTAACACCTGCATCATTCCTTTTCAACTTGCATAAAGCCTAATTCGAGCGGAGTTTTCCGTCCGAAAATCTTAACCATGACCTTCAGTTTCTTCTTTTCAGTATTCACTTCTTCAATGATACCACTGAAACCAGTAAACGGACCGTAATTAACCTTCACAGTCTCACCGACTACGTAGGGGATGTTCAGATCCTCTCCAACATCCTGCAACTCGTCTACCGTACCAAGAATGCGATTCACTTCCGATTGTCTCAGAGGTACAGGTTTATCTGTACCACCCAAGAAGCCTATCACATTCGGAGTATTTCTCAAGTGGTGAGTTACCTCACCTACCAGAGCAGCTTCCACCAAAACGTAACCAGGAAGATAACTTCTTTCCTTCACAATTTTTTTTCCATTGCGAACCTGATAAACCTTTTCGGTTGGAATCAACACCTGAGATACATATTCGCCAAGATCACTATTCTTGATATCAGCCTCGAGATACTCTTTAACCTTAGCCTCTTTTCCACTAATAGCACGTAATACGTACCATTTCTTTTCAATCTCAGACATTCTCCTTTAAAATTAATGTGGATAAACAAATTCCATTACATGCTGGAAACAGAAGTCCATCACAAACACTACCACTGCAATAAGTAGGGAAGCATATAAAACAACTACTGCACTGTTAGTAAGTTCAGAATACGTAGGCCACGACACTTTATGAACAAGTTCGTCGTAAGTTTCCTTGAAATAAGCTACAATCTTCTTCATTTCTTAAATATTAGCACGGGAGGAGAGGCTCGAACTCCCGACACCCGGTTTTGGAGACCGGTGCTCTACCAACTGAGCTACTCCCGTTTGAACAGAATCAGTTCCCGATTTACACCGGGAACTGATTGCTTTATAAAATTGATTGATTAGTCGAGGATTTCAGTAATCTGACCAGAACCTACCGTACGACCACCTTCACGGATAGCGAAGCGCAGACCTACGTTCAAGGCAACCGGATAAATCAGCGTTACAGTGATTTCTACGTTATCACCCGGCATTACCATTTCTACGCCTTCAGGAAGAGTGATTTCACCTGTACAGTCCATAGTACGCAGATAGAACTGAGGACGATACTTGTTGTGGAACGGAGTATGACGACCACCTTCTTCTTTCTTCAACACATAGATAGAAGCTTTGAACTTAGAGTGGGGCTTAATCTGGCCCGGCTTGCAAAGCACCATACCACGCTTGATTTCGTTCTTGTCGATACCACGGAGCAACAGACCTACGTTATCACCGGCTTCGCCTTCATCCAACAGCTTGCGGAACATTTCAACGCCAGTTACAACGGACTTCTTGTCTTCGCCCAGACCAAGGATTTCAACTTCGTCACCAACCTTGATAACGCCAGCTTCGATACGGCCAGTAGCAACAGTACCACGACCCGTGATAGAGAACACGTCTTCAACCGGCATCAGGAACGGTTTATCAACGTCACGCGGAGGCAGAGGAATCCAAGTATCGCAAGCATCCATCAGCTCCATAACCTTCTCTTCCCACTTCTCAACACCGTTCAATGCGCCAAGAGCAGAACCCTGAATAAACGGAGTGTTGTCACCGTCGAAATCGTAAGCTGACAGCAGTTCACGCATTTCCATTTCAACGAGCTCCAACATTTCGGGGTCGTCTACCATATCACATTTATTCATAAATACAACCAGTCTCGGCACGTTTACCTGACGAGCCAGAAGAATGTGCTCGCGAGTCTGAGGCATCGGACCATCAGTTGCAGCAACTACGATGATAGCACCATCCATCTGAGCAGCACCAGTTACCATGTTCTTTACATAGTCGGCGAGTTTCATACTCTACGTGAGAAGTATTGATAGTAATACCTCTTTCCTTCTCCTCGGGAGCATTATCAATCTGATCGAAAGACTTAACTTCTGACAGGCCCTTCTTTGCCAACACTGTAGTGATAGCAGCTGTCAACGTGGTTTTACCGTGGTCTACGTGACCAATTGTACCAATGTTTACGTGAGGTTTGGTACGTTCGAATTTCTCTTTAGCCATAGCTTTACTTGTTATTTATTTGATTAATGATCAACTTTACCCTTCTTGAGCTGTTACCGGGACTTGAACCCGGGACCTCTTCCTTACCAAGGAAGTGCTCTACCGCTGAGCTATAACAGCAAAATAAATGAGAGTGTGGGCAAAGATGGATTCGAACCACCGAAGGCGTAAGCCAGCAGATTTACAGTCTGCCCCATTTGGCCACTCTGGAATTTGCCCTTTTATTCAGGAATTACCCGATTACATTTTGAGCCTCTTGTCGGATTCGAACCAACGACCCCGAGATTACAAATCACGTGCTCTGGCCAACTGAGCTAAAGAGGCAATTTCAAAATTGCAGCCGTCACAATCATATACGTGAGCGAAACGGCTGCAAATTTAGGGATTTATTTTTTACCCGCAAAATTTTAGCGGAATTTTATTTGCTTCGTTGTTTTTCCTTGTATTTAACCAGCTGTTTTTCCAAAGCTTCAAGACACAAGTCCACCGCTTCTTCAAACGTATCACAAACCTTGTTCGCATAAAACTCGCCGTTCGGGACCAATACCTTCACGCCAGCTTCCTTGTTTTCGGCTGTTTCTGGTTTAACTACCTTTAATGACACCTCTACTTTCTTTATATCATCGTAAAATCTTTCCAATTTAGCAACCTTTTTCTGAATAAAAGCCTGCAATTGCTCTGACGCGTCAAAGTGAATCGATTGAATTCTTACTTCCATACTTACCTCCTTTTCTTTAGGCCCGAGGATGAGCCTGATTATACACTTTTTTTAGCTCCTCAAAAGTGGTATGCGTATAAATTTCAGTCGTTGCCAAGCTCTCGTGCCCGAGGAGTTCCTTGATGGCTCCAAGTTCAGCATCATGATTCAGCATCGTTGTTGCAAAGGTATGTCTCAGCACGTGAGGCGTCCTTTTCTTTACCGTTACCACCTTCGAAAGATTACGTTTCACAACATTTGTAACGACGGCACGAGAAACACGCTCACCATTTTCACGGACAAAAAACGCTTCCCCATGCTCGGGCACTGCTTCGTCCCGCACGCCGACATATTCTTGCATCGAAACCCTCAACTCCTCGTCAAACGGAATCAGCCGTTGTTTATTACGCTTTCCAGTCACCTTAATAAGCGAGGCAGAAAAATCCACGTTCTTATCATCCAACCCCACCAATTCCGAGAGTCGCATACCAGTGGCATAGAACATCTCAATAATCAGGTGATCGCGGCAACCTTTAAAGCCCTCACCGAAATCAACGTCATCCAGCAACCGATTCATCTCACTTTCCTTCAAAAAGACAGGCAAAGGCTTCTTACACTTAGGTCCCGTCACCTTACGCAACGGATCCACCGCCACCTCGCCTTTCCGCAGAAGGTATTTGTAATACGAACGGACAGAACTCAGTTTTCGATTTATCGTGGAAGCAGCGTAACCCTCATCCATCATAGAAACAATCCACTCACGGACGAGTCCTGCATCCACCTCCGAAGGAGCCAAGTCTCCGACATTCTCCTCAACGAATTTCTGCAATTCCTGAACGTCAGTCCGGTAATATCCAACCGTCCCCGCAGAATAGCCTCGCTCATAAAGCAGATAGTCAAGAAAAGATTCTGTCGACAACATAATCGTTACACATCAAATCATGCAACGAATGTATGAAAAAGAATTCAATAATTCAAAGGAATTTACGAATTATTAATCTTCTACTTGCTGAAGTTTTTGAACGTAAATGGCACGTTCTTTCTTAAGTCTCTTTGTTACAGACGGTTTGTCAAACTGTTGTCTGTTTCTCAACTCTTTTACGATGCCAGTCTTTTCAAATTTACGTTTGAATTTCTTCAGCGCTTTCTCAATGTTTTCGCCTTCTTTTACAGGTACTACAATCATGTTTAAAAATCTCGCGATTAAATTCGAGCTGCAAAATTACACATACTTTCTTTATTTACAAAACTTTCGGCCAAAAAATCAATTCACTGCACAATCTAAATCCATCGCAGCAGATTTAGCAAGATTCAGAAATCGAAGCCAACATAGAACCCAAAGTCTGCTTACTTGAAAGTAATTACGGCTCTGACAAATGCAGCGGAATACACTTTCTTCAGCAAAGCGGCCCTCTCCAGGCCGAAAAGGAGTCCTTTCTTCCTAAAAAAGCATGCTTTTCCCCAGCCGAGGATACAACATAGCCAGAAAGTGAGTATCTTTGGAGAAGAATTCATCCGGAGGATTCCCGAAGGCCGGGCTTCTCCTTTCACAATTTATCATTTTTCAATATGGTTCAGGACATCAAGCAACGTCTGGAAGCCCTTCGAAGGCTTTTAAAGGCAGAAGGTTTAGCCGCTTTCATCATTCCCAGCACCGATTCCCACATGAGCGAATATGTAGCACCGCACTGGCAAACAAGGGAGTGGATTTCAGGATTCACCGGTTCGGCAGGAACAGCAGTAATCACACTTCAAGAAGCGGGATTATGGACAGACTCCCGTTACTTTCTACAAGCAGCCCGCCAACTGGAAGGAAGCGGCATTACACTTTACAAAGAAATGTTACCCGAAACACCAGACATCCCAACGTTCCTGGCCACAACCCTCCAACCGGGTGATACGGTCGGTATTGACGGCACTGTCTTTTCAGCAGCCGAAGCCCGCAACCTGCAGCAGCGGCTGGCTTCCAAAGGTATCAGGTTGAGAAGCATCAACGACCCGCTGAAAGACATCTGGGAAGACCGTCCGCCCATGCCTGAAGCCCCGGCATTCGTCTACGACACTTGTTTTGCAGGCAAAAGTTGTACGGAAAAGCTGGCAGAGATACGCAGGCAGATGAATGCCAAAGGAATTGAGGCACTACTGGTGCCCGCACTTGACGAGATTGCATGGACGCTGAACATTCGTGGCAACGATGTTCACTGCAACCCCGTAGTAGTAAGCTATCTGTTGATTGGGCTTCGGGACGCACACCTTTTCATCGAACCGTCCAAAGTGAACCAAAAACTGGCAGAGCATCTGCAAGAGGCAACAGTCACCCTTCACCCTTACACCGAAATCTATCACTTTCTGAGCCAGCTGGACGCCTGCAACATTCAATTAAGCCCTAACCAGACAAACCACGCGCTCTACACCTCCATTCGTTCCGGTTGCCGCATCATTGAGGACAATTCACCCGTAGCCCTACTGAAAGCCGTGCGCAACGAACAGGAAATAAAAGGCCTACGTTCCGCCATGCTGAAAGACGGAGTGGCGCTGGTGAAATTTCTGAAATGGCTGGAAGAAGCTGTACCCGCAGGTCACGAAACGGAAATCAGCGTGGACAAAAGGCTACACGAACTGCGCGCCCAACAACCTCTCTACATGGGTGAAAGCTTCGACACCATAGCCGGTTACAAAGAACACGGTGCCATTGTACATTACGAAGCCACACCCGAAACCGATGCCATACTGAAGCCTGAAGGTTTCCTCCTGCTCGATTCAGGCGCACAATACCTGGACGGAACCACGGACATTACCCGCACTATCGCCCTGGGACCGCTGACCGATGAAGAAAAAACAGACTACACCTTAATATTAAAGGGACACATCGACCTGGCCATGGCCGTCTTCCCCGAAGGCACACGCGGTGTCCAGCTGGACGTACTGGCCCGTATGCCCATCTGGCAACACCGGATGAACTACCTGCACGGTACAGGACACGGAATCGGACACTTTCTCAATGTACACGAAGGGCCACAGAGTATCCGTATGAACGAGAATCCCGTTGTATTGCGCGCAGGTATGCTCACCAGCAACGAACCGGGCGTCTACAAAGCGGGCAGTCACGGCATCCGTACAGAAAATCTGGTACTCACCATACCGGCCGGCGAAGGGCTGTTCGGCAATTACCTGAAATTCGAGACCGTCACCCTCTGCCCCATCTGTACCAAAGGCATCGTCCGTGAAATGCTGACACCTGACGAACTGGACTGGCTCAACCGTTACCATCGTACGGTGTACGAAAAGCTGTCTCCTGCCCTCGACGAAGACGAACGCCGCTGGCTGCAAGAAGCCTGCAGAGAAATTTGACACCAGCAGCGATTGGCATACAGCCAGTAGTCAGCAACCTTCCGCAAGGCCGCCAACCGCGGGCCGCTTGCCACCCAAACGATAAAACCTAACGCTAACCACTAACCAATAATAAAAATGGCACTAATTAAATCTGTAAGAGGCTTTACGCCCGAAATAGGAGAGAACTGTTATTTGGCAGAAAACGCCACCATTGTAGGCGATGTCAAGATGGGACACAACTGCAGTGTATGGTTCAACACCGTACTGCGCGGCGATGTCAACTCCATCCGCATCGGCAACAACGTAAACATTCAGGACGGCAGCGTGCTGCACACACTTTACGAAAAGTCCACCATTGAAATAGGCGACCACGTATCCATCGGACACAACGTCACCATCCACGGTGCCTCCGTCCGCGACTATGCTCTGATAGGCATGGGTTCCACGTTACTGGACCACGCCGTTGTCGGCGAAGGTGCTATCGTAGCCGCCGGTTCACTGGTGCTGAGCCACACTGTCATCGAACCGGGCAGCATCTGGGGCGGTGTGCCTGCCAAATTCATCAAGAAGGTCGACCCCGAGCAAGCCAAAGAACTGAACCAGAAGATTGCCCACAATTACCTGATGTACGCCGGCTGGTACAAGGAATAGCCACCACTGCGGCATACATTCTTTTCAGGAAAAGACATTGTCGAAAACAAAGAATCAGCTTTCTTCCAGAGCAAGTTGCACGAAAGGACAAAGAATAACGTCCGTGCAAACAGTTCTGAAAGAAAGCTGATTCTTTATTCTCAGGGGGGCCTAGAAATTAATCATCCCCAGAATCTTGTCTGTGGCTCCGGCCTGTCCACGCACATAGTCGCCCGCGTTCCGCCCCGTTTTCTCCAAGAAAGCCTCATCAGAGAACAAACGGTCTAGCAGCCCATTCAGTTCGCCGCCATCTTTGATGGAAAATGCGCCCTGAGCCTCGATGAGCTGCACAGCCTCCTGAAACTTCTGGTACTTGGGACCGAAGATAACGGGAATGCCATAGACAGCCGCCTCAAGAGTATTGTGTATGCCCACGCCAAAACCACCGCCAATGTAGGCCACCTCTCCATAACGATAAATGGAAGAAAGCAGGCCGAAACAATCAATAATAAGACAGTCGGCCTTACGGACATTCTGCTCGTCGGCACGAGTATAGCGCACATAAGGCCGCTTCAGTTTACGGACAATTTCCACCAAATGACTTTCGTCAATGACGTGCGGAGCAATGATAAGTTTCATCTCAGGATGGCGGTTGAAGTAGTCAATAAACAAATCCTCATCGGGCGGCCACGAACTACCGGCCACGAAAGTCAGCGCACCACCCTTGAAAGCCTCGACCAGCGGAAGTTCCTTGGCCTCACGACGAATCTGGAGCACACGGTCGAAACGCGTATCACCCACCACCGTAACACGATTGATTCCAATCTTGGCCAAATAGCGTTTGGAACGGTCATTCTGCACAAAGAGATAATCGAAATTCCGAAGCACTTTCCGATAGGGACCGCCGTACCACTTGAAGAATATCTGTCCGCGACGAAAGATGGAAGAGATGCTGTAAACAGGGATGCGACGGCGATGAAGCTCGTCAAGATAGTTCTTCCAGAACTCATACTTGATGAAGAAAGCCATGCAGGGATTGACAATGTCGAGGAACTTCCTGACATTGCGCGGTTTGTCGAAAGGCAGGTAGCACACGACATCGGCTCCGCGGTAGTTCTTACGCACCTCATAGCCCGAAGGCGAGAAGAAAGTGAGCAAAATGCCATAATGCGGATACTCGGCACGAATCCGTTCTATCAGCGGACGCCCCTGTTCAAACTCGCCCAGCGAGGCAGCGTGAAACCAGATGTAGGGCACATCTTTCTGCAACTGCTGACGCAAAAGCTCGTATACCACCCAATGGCCCTTCATCATCTTGCGGGGCTTACGGCTGAAAGGCGCAGCCAAATGGACTGCGATGTCGTAAAGCCCTATTCCCAAGTTGTATAGCAGCATATCTGATGGTTATTTGGTTACCCTCTTTTTATTTCAGCACCTCCACAGCACGACGGATACGGCGGATGGTCTCCTCCTTGCCCAGCAGTTCGGTAATGTCGAACATGTGCGGGCCCTTGCACTCGCCCACCACGGCCAGACGGAAGGCATTCATCACGTTGCCCATGTGGTAGCCCTTCCCGGTAATCCAACCGATGACGATATCTTCGGAAGGCTTCGAACTGAAGTCGGCTATGCCCTCGAGCACTGCCACCAGTTCGTCCATGATGCGGGGGGTATCTTCCGACCAGCGCTTCTTCACATCCTTCTCGGCGTAGGTTTCGGGAGCCTTGAAGAAGAAACGGGTCTGGTCCCACAGTTCCTTCACAAAGTTGACGCGTCCTTTTACCAGCGAAACCACACGTGTCAGGAACTCGTCGCCATACTGTGCCGCGTCCACGCCGTTAGCCTCCAGTACGGGCTTGAACAATTCTGCGATTTCAGCATCGGGCTTCTGCAGGATATACTCGTGGTTGAACCAAATACCTTTCTTATAATCGAACTTGGCGCCCGACTTGCTGCAATGGCTCAGGTCGAACAGCTTCACCAGTTCGTCCATGGTCATCAGCTCCTGGTCGTTGCCGGGGTTCCATCCCAGCAGGGCGAGGAAGTTGATGACGGCTTCGGGCAGATAACCCGCCTCGCGGTAGCCCGAAGACACTTCGCCCGTCTTGGGGTCGTGCCACTCCAGGGGGAACACGGGGAATCCCAGGCGGTCGCCGTCACGCTTGCTCAGCTTGCCGTTGCCTTCGGGTTTCAGCAGCAGAGGCAAGTGGGCGAACTGGGGCATGGTGTCTTCCCAGCCGAAAGCGCGGTAGAGCAGCACATGCAGCGGAGCCGATGGCAGCCACTCCTCGCCACGGATGACGTGGGAGACTTCCATCAGGTGGTCGTCTACAATGTTGGCCAGGTGATAGGTAGGCAATTCATCGGCCGACTTGTAGAGCACCTTATCGTCCAGAATGGACGAATTGATGACCACTTCGCCACGGATAAGGTCGTTCACATGCACGTCCTCATTCGGTTCAATCTTGAAGCGCACCACATACTGCTTGCCGTCGGCAATGAGCGCGTCCACTTCCTCCTTGGAGAGGGTCAGCGAATTGCGCATCTGCAGACGGGTGGAAGCGTCGTACTGGAAGTTGGCCACCTCGGCGCGTTTGGCTTCCAGTTCCTCGGGGGTATCAAAAGCGATGTACGCCTTGCCGGCATCCAGCAGCACCTTGACGTACTTCTTGTAGATGTCCCTCCGTTCGGACTGGCGGTAAGGACCGTGTTCGCCACCGAAGCTGACGCCTTCGTCGAAAGGAATGCCCAGCCATTTGAATGACTCCAATATATATTCTTCCGCACCCGGTACAAAACGGTTGCTGTCGGTATCTTCAATACGGAAAATGAGGTCGCCTCCATGCTGGCGCGCAAAGAGGTAATTGTACAAAGCGGTACGTACGCCGCCGATGTGCAATGCTCCCGTAGGGCTGGGAGCAAAACGGACTCTGACTCTTCTTTCTGCCATAATCTGCCTTATTTATAACTAAATTAGATGGCAAAATTAACCCTTTTTTTCCACACTATCGTTTTTTTTTGTACTTTTCGCAAAAAATTCAACCAATATGAGTTATTTCAAAAGGAAACAGGGAGCCAAGTATAGAGATTTGTTATACAAAGCGCTGATTTTTATCGGTACTGTCGCGGCCATCGTCTACTTTCTTCCACGTGACGGCAAGTTCAACTATCAGTTTGACATCGACAAGCCCTGGAAATACGGCCAGCTCATGGCCACCTTCGATTTTCCCATCTATAAGGACGAAGACGTAGTGAAGCGGGAGCAGGACAGCATATTCGCCAACTTCCAGCCCTACTACCTGCTGGACAAGGCCGTGGAAAGCAACGCCCTCAACAGGCTGAAATCCGACTACCAGAGCCGCCTGAAAAACATACTGCCCACAGCCGACTATCTCCGATACATTGAGAAAAAGCTTTCCGAAATCTACGAGGCCGGCATCCTCTCTACCGAAGACATGGACAAACTGCACCAGGACAGCACAGCCGCCGTCATGCTGGTTGAAGACAAGACTGCCAGCCAGCGGAACCTGCAAGACCTGTTCTCCGTCAAAACGGCCTACGCCTACCTGATGAATGCCGACACAGCCCACTACCGCCGGAGCGTCCTGCGCCTGTGCTCGCTCAACGAATACCTGTCCCCCAACCTTGCCTACGACCAGCAGCGCACCGAAACCGCACGTAAAGAAATTCTCGACAACTACTCCTGGGCCAACGGCATCGTACTCAGCGGACAGAAAATCATTGACCGCGGCGAAATCGTGAACCAAACCACCTACAACATCCTGGAAAGCCTGCGCAAGGAATCCATCCAACGCAGCGAATCGGTGGGACAGAAGCGCCTGATGCTGGGCGGACAAGTGCTCTACGTCAGCATCTTCATGCTCTGCTTCATGCTCTATCTGGACCTCTTCCGCAAGGACTACTACAGCCGCAAGGGGAGCCTCTCCCTGCTCTTCGCCCTCATCATGTCCTACTGCGTGGTGACAGCCCTCATGGTGGCCAACAACGTGTTTACCGTCTACATCCTGCCCTACGCCATGCTGCCCATGATTATCCGCGTCTTTCTGGACTCACGCACGGCGTTCCTCACCCACACCGTCACCATCCTCATCTGCTCCATCTGCCTGCGCTATCCGCACGAGTTCATCCTGCTGCAGCTTACCGCCGGCCTGGTGGCCATCTTCAGCCTGCGCGAGCTGTCGCAACGGTCGCAACTCTTCAAGTCGGCCATTCTGGTCATCATCACCTATGCGGTGGTCTATTTTGCCTTCGAGCTGATTACGGAGAACGACCTTTCCAAACTGAACGGCAGCATGTACACCTATTTCATCATCAACGGCATCCTGCTGCTCTTCACCTATCCTCTGCTCTTCCTCGTCGAGAAGACTTTCGGATTCACCTCCAACGTCACGCTGGTGGAGCTGTCCAACATCAACAACAGCCTGCTGCGGCGCATGTCCGAGACCGTGCCCGGCACCTTCCAGCACTCCATGCAGGTGGCCAACCTGGCGGCCGAGGCGGCCAACCGCATCGAGGGCAAGAGCCAGCTGGTGCGTACCGGCGCCCTCTACCATGACATCGGCAAGATGGAGAACCCCGTGTTCTTCACCGAGAACCAGACGGGAGGCGTCAACCCGCACAAGAACCTGAGCTACGAGCAGAGCGCGCAGGTGGTCATCAGCCACGTGACGGACGGCCTGAAACTGGCCGAAAAGCACAACCTGCCCAAGGTCATCAAGGACTTCATCACCACCCACCACGGCAAAGGCAAGACCAAATACTTCTACATCTCGTGGAAGAACGAGCACCCCGGCGAGGAAGTTAACGAAGAACTTTTCACCTACCCCGGCCCCAACCCGTTCACCAAGGAACAGGCCATCCTGATGATGGCCGACTCGGTGGAAGCCGCCTCGCGCAGCCTGCCCGAATATACGGAAGAGAGCATCAGCAACCTGGTGGACAAAATCATCGACTCGCAGGTGGAGGAAGGCTACTTCAAGGAGTGCCCCATCACCTTCAAGGACATCGCCACGGTGAAATGCGTGTTCAAAGAAAAGCTGAAGACCATGTATCACACACGCATCAGCTATCCCGAACTCAAGAAACAATAAATACACATACCAGCCATGAAAATCACAGAAAAAGAACGGATGAAAGCGGAAAAAGTGCTGAACCGGTACCACATCGCACGGAAGGACATCGAAAGCTTCAGCTTCATGAAGCGCTACCGCCAGACGGACGGCAAGCGGGACAGGATGGTCTACGGCCCCGGCATCCTGGTGCTCCACCTCGCCGACGGCAAGGACCGGCTGCTGATGCCGCCTGCCCTCAAGCACCCCACCTCCCTGCTGCGCTACCTGCTGGCCCACGACATTCCCTTTGAAAACCACCACCCGCAGCAGAAAAAGAACGGGACAGAGATACCCGCCTCCGTCTACAAGCGTCCCTCGCTCTACATGCTCTACTTCTTCGTCCTCTTCCTGGCCTTCCTGACCCTGGGCTACCACCTTGTCAGCGTCTCTACCGGATGGTCCATCGCAGCGGCAATCGTCAGCTTCGGGCTGAGCCTGGTCTTCGTCAGCATGCTCCAGACGCGCTTCTGCTTCCTCTCGCTGGACAAGGACGAGCTGGTGGTGCACAGTGCGGGCCGCACCCTGCGCTATCCCTACTTCGAGCTGCTGAAGGTGAACTTCGACTTTGCCCGCGAGCAGAACTTCACACACGTCATGGAGCTGGTGGACAACCAGTACCGCTACCGCCTGTTCTACATCGGCCGCGTGCCGCGCACCAAGCTGAAGGAAATCTGCAGCCGCCTGCAAGACGCAGGCGTAGACGCCACCTGCAGCCTCAACGACCGGAAGCGGTACTACGAAGACACGCACATGATTCATTAAAGACCGTACCGGCAAACGGGAACGGCCCATAAAGGACACGGACGACACAGGTTTCAGCTGCCGGTTTCTGCAACTGCCCGTATCGTCCGTGTCCTTCATATCCGCCAGCCGGCCCGGACACTCCTGCCCCAAGCCCCTGCCGTCCGGCCGGGCGGAACGCACTCCCCCCCTTCCTTTATTCCTCAGCCATCAGCTTCCGCAGCAGGCCCACGCAGGCATCCTCCAGCAGGTCGAGCACATACTCAAAGCCTTCGGCACCGCCGTAGTAGGGGTCGGGCACGTGGTCGGCCTGCGTGTAGCGCGTGCAGAAGTCCGTCATGCGGCAGATTTTTCGCTCCGCCTCCACCGAGGGGGCCCGTTCCTTCAGGTCTTCTATGTTGCGGTCGTCCATGCCGACAATCAGGTCGAAGTCGTAAAAATCGCCGGTTCTGACGGGACGCGAACGGTGCGTCAGGTCATAACCGCGCCTGATGGCGTGGGCACGCATCCGCGGGTCGGGCAGTTCGCCCTGGTGATAGCTCAAGATGCCCGCCGAGTCTATCACGAACCTGTCCGCCACTCCGGCTTCCTCCACCAGATGCCTCATCACCCCCTCGGCCGAGGACGAACGGCAGATGTTGCCCAGACAGACAAACAGGATTTTCTGTTTCGGTTGTTCTTTCATATTGGTTTTCGCATTGCAATTATTATTTACACCGGACTGAGCCGTAGGAGTGCAAAGATAGCAAACTTGGGCTGATATTCAAAATTCGCCCGAAACAGGCCTTCCTCCACCGCGGAGCGGGACGCGTCAAAGCAAGCGGCTGGCAATCAGCGCGCTGCGGTTGTATAAAGGAGCGAGACTTATAGTCGGGAAAACAGATTTGGGACAGCGGAAAGAGAAATCCGGCCCCCTGTACGGAAGCCGCCTGCATGGTCTTCGGACCATGCAGGCACGGTGTCTGCAGAATGCAAGCACGGTCCGCGGACCGTGCCTGCATCTTCCGCAGAGCGTACAAGCATCTTATACGGAGAAAATTTTTCCTTACATCGGGTCGACATCGTAATAGACGATGAGCGACTTGAAGCGGTCTTCGGCCACCATTTCCTGCTGCACCCTGACGAGCAGCTGGCGGGCTCGGGCCATGGAGGCATTCATCTCAATCTTCAGCACTATCTTGCGGATGAACAGCGTCTGGATGCGGGCCACGGGAGGTTTGTCGGGGCCCAGCACCCGGTTGCCGAAGACGGCTCGCAGCTTGGCGGCCATGGTCTGCGCCATCAGGTCGAGCAGGGTCTCGTTCCGGTTCTTCAGGTAGACGTACACCAGGCGGTAGAAGGGCGGATAGCGGAACATCTGCCGCTCGGCCAGCTGGCCGTCCACCATGCCCTCGTAGTCGTTGGCCATGACCTGCGCAATGATGGGGTGGTCCATGCTCTTGGTCTGCAGCACCACGCAGCCGCGCTTGTTCTTCCGTCCCGCACGCCCCGCCACCTGGGCCATCAGCTGGAAGGCACGCTCGTAGGCTCGGAAGTCGGGATAGTTGAGCATGGTGTCGGCGTTGAGGATGCCCACCACGCTGACGTGGTCAAAGTCCAGCCCCTTGGACACCATCTGCGTGCCTATCAGGATGTCCGTCCCGCCCCGTTCAAAGTCGGCAATGATGCGCTCGTAGGCGGCCCGGGTGCGGGTGGTGTCCAGGTCCATGCGGGCCACGCGGGCTTCGGGGAAGATGGCCTTCACGTCGTCCTCTATCTTCTCGGTGCCGAAACCGCGGTTGCGCAGGTCGGTTCCCTCGCAGGCCGGACAGCGGCGCGGCACGGGCTGGGTGTAGCCGCAGTAGTGGCAGGTGAGCTGGTTCAGCCCCTTGTGATAGGTAAGGCTGACGTCGCAGTTCTTGCACTTGGGCACCCATCCGCAGGTGTGGCACTCTATCATGGGCGCAAAGCCGCGGCGGTTCTGGAAGAGGATGACCTGCTCCTTCCGCCCCAGCGCCTCGCGCACGTGTTGCAGCAGCAAGGGCGAAAAAGGCCCGTTCATGCGCTTCGTGCGGTGCAGTTCCTTGATGTCTACCGGAATGATTTCGGGCAGCTGTATCTCTTTGTAGCGTTCCTTCAGTTCCACCAGGCCGTATTTGCCCGTGGTGGCGTTGTACCACGTCTCCACCGAGGGCGTGGCCGTGCCCAGCAGGGTCTTGGCCCCGTACATCGAAGCCAGTACGATGGCGGCGTTGCGGGCGTGGTAGCGTGGAGCGGGGTCCTGCTGCTTGTAGGTATTCTCGTGCTCTTCGTCCACAATGACCAGCCCCAGGTTGTGGAAAGGCAGGAAGATGGACGACCGTACGCCCAGAATGATGTCATAGCCGTTGTCCGTCAGTTGTTTCTGCCAGATTTCCACCCGCTCCGCATCGGGGAACTTGGAGTGGTAGATGCCCAGCCGCCGTCCGAAGACCCTTTTCAGGCGTTCGGTTATCTGGGTGGTCAGGGCAATTTCGGGCAGCAGATAGAGGACCTGCTTTCCCTGCCGCAAGGCTTCGTCAATGAGATGGATGTAGATTTCGGTCTTGCCGCTGGCAGTGACGCCGTGGAGCAGACAGACGTTCTTCGTGCAGAAGGCCTGCCGGATTTCCCGGAAAGCCCGTTCCTGGTGGACATTCAGCGGGTTGAGCGGTTCGCACCCGGCGGCACTCTGCACCAGGCGGCCCACCTCCTGCCGGTACACCTCGAACACGCCGCGCTGCACCAGCGCGTTGAATACGGCCGGGGTGGCCGAAGCCCGCCTCAGCAGTTCCTGCTTGCTTACTTCCTTCACCTCACGGGCACCCAGACAGCCCGACAGTTCGATGTACTTCATCAGCAGGTCCAGCTGCTTGGGAGCGCGGCGCTGCAGTTCGTCGAAGAAGATGTGCAGGCGGTGTTCGTTGCGGGCATCGGGCGTCAGGCGTACACGGGTCTCGGTCTTGGGACGGTAGGTGCGCTTCAGTTCTTCCTTGACAAAGAGGGCTTCCTTCTCCAGCAGCGACTTGATGACGGGCAGGATGTTGGGCAAGCCACTGTCCTTCTCCAGCTTCGTTACGCTCTGTTCGGGTTCCGCCACAAGCAGGTCCAGCACTTTCTGCTCGCGCCCCGTCAGCGGGGCATCGGCCTCGAAATCGGGATTGTATTCCACCATCGTCTCGCTCTCCAGCTTCAGGCCCGACGGCAGGGCGGCCTTGTAGACGTCGCCCTGCGTACAGAGGTAATAGTCGGCCAGCCACTCCCAGAGTCTGAACTGTGTGGGAAGGAGGACAGGCTGCGCATCCAGCACACACAGCACCTCCTTTACCGTGTACTCCGTGGGGGCAGTGTGGTGTATGCACTTCACAATGCCCGTATAAAACTTCTTCTTGCCGAAGGGCACTACTACACGGCACCCTTCCTGAACGTCTCCGGCCAGGGCGGCAGGCAGGGCGTAGGTGAAAGTCCCGTGAAGGGGCAACGGCAATATGACATCTGCAAACTTATCCATGATACGCGCAAAGATACGACAAAAAAACAGCGCCGCCAATGAAAACCGGCAGCGCTGTTCGCCTATACGGCCCGACTCCCGCAGGCGCGGACTGAAAGCCGGCGGCTTGCGAACCGGGCAGCCGGGCTCATTTCAATTCAAACCGGACTGTTCCCCTGATGTCCGTAGACGAGGCGCCTATATAGACCTTGAACTTGCCCGGCTCGGCCACCCAGGCCTTGGCGGCTTCATCGTAGAACTTCAAATCGTCAGGAGTAACGGTAAAGGTTACGGTCTGTTCTTCCCCCGGAGCGAGTGCAACCTTTGCAAAGTGCTTCAGTTCCTTCAGCGGGCGCAGCACGCTGCATTCCTCGTCGCCGATATAGAGCTGCACGACTTCCTTGCCGGCCATGTTGCCTTCGTTCTTTACGGGAACGGTTATCGTCAGCGAGCCGTCGGCAGCCATCGTCCTGGCCGAGGCCACAGGCTTGCCATAGGCAAAGGTGGTATAGCTCAGTCCGTGTCCGAAAGGAAACAGAGCCGGAATTTTCCGTGTGTCGTACCAGCGATACCCCACCAGTATGTCTTCCTTATACTCCTGACGGACGCCGTCGCCCGGATAGCTCAGTGCATCGAAAGCGTGTGCACCGCAGTCCGTCAGCCTGACCGGGAAGGAGAAAGGCAGCTTGCCGCTGGGGTTGACCGTACCGCCCAAGACATCGGCCAACGACTGCCCGCCCATGGAACCGAGATACCAGCCCTGTACAATGGCAGGCACCCTCTCTACCCACGGCATCTCCACGGCATTGCCGCTGAGCAATACCAATACCAGATTCGGGTTCACCTCCAACAAAGCCTCAATCAGTTCGTCCTGTCCGTAAGGCAAGCCGTAGTCCACACGGTCGCCCCCCTCGCAGTCCTGCAAATAATTCTTGTTCAATCCGCCCACCAGAATCACCAGTCCGGCCTGTTTGGCCATCTCTACCGCCTCGTCACGAAGCGAGTCCGCCACCTGCTGCGGAATCTTGCCTGCCTGGCCGTACATGGGAGCATCGGCGGCATAGCCGCGGGCATATCGTACCTTGTTGCCATACAGGGCGCGCAGGCCGTCCAGCGGCGTCACCGTTTCCTTTGCCTTCAGTTCGGAAGAACCTCCGCCCTGCGTCAACACTCGGACGGCATTGTCGCCCACAACCAGAATCTGCCGGTAACGGTCTGCGGCAATCGGCAGCAAGGGCTCACCTTTCCGGGACAGAGGCCGGTTCTTCAGCAGTACGATGCCCTCATCGCCTATCTCGCGGGCCGTGGCATAGTGTTCGACCGTACAAAGAGAGCCGTAAGGCTTCTGCCGGTTCATGGCCGTACGGAAAATAAGCCGGAGGATACGCGAGGCTTTGTCATCAATCGTGCTCATAGGCACCTTACCCTCCTTCAGCATCTGCAAATAAGGGCGTGCCAGGTAATAGTCGTCGTAGGTAAACTGGCTCTCCGAAGTCAGGCCGTTGGTATAAGAGCCCATTTCAATGTCCATCCCGTTGACAGCGGCCTCGTAGGTGTCGTGCGCACCGCCCCAGTCTGTTATCACGCAACCGTCAAACTTCCAGTCTTCTTTCAATATCTTATTCAGAGTAAGTTCGTTATGGCAGGCGTGCTGGCCCCGTATCTTGTTGTAGGCCCCCATAATGCTCCACGCTCCGCCCTGCTGCACCGCAGCCTTGAAAGCCGGGAGATAGATTTCGTAGAGGGCACGGTCGCTAAGATTCACATCAATGTGGTCGCGCCACTGTTCCTGATTGTTCAGGGCATAATGTTTCACGCAGGCCGCCACGCCATTCTTCTGCAGTTCCTGGATGTAGGGCACACACATCACACTGGACAGGTAAGGGTCCTCGCCCATGTACTCGAAGTTGCGTCCGTTCAGCGGCGTGCGGTAAATATTGACACCGGGCCCCAGCAGAACGTCTTTCTTTCGATACCGGGCTTCTTCACCGATAGCCTTACCGTATTTTGCAGCCATTTCGGGATTCCACGTAGCCGCCAGGCAGGTCAGTGCCGGAAAGGCAGTAATGCTGTCGTTCGTCCAGTTGGCATAGCCCCAGTCATTCCAGTTGATTTCGGCACGAACGCCGTGAGGTCCGTCGCTCATCCACAGTTCCGGAATGCCCAACCGGGGAACGCCTGCACTGCTAAACTTGCTTTGCGCATGGCAAAGGGCCACTTTCTCTTCCAGTGTCATCCGGTTGAGAGCATCTTCCACTCGTTTTTCAATAGGTTGGGCATCATCCAGGTAAACAGGAGTTTGTGCCGACAGGATTCCCATCGAGCTTCCCAACAATAAAGTAACCAAAAATAGCTTTTTCATTTTCCCCTTAAATTTGCAACACTATAAACGTTGTTTTTCATAAATAGCCGGGCTCATGACACCCATCACCCGGAAGCCTGCCTGAAACAAAGAGCAGCATGCTTCAGTGTTGCATGGAGAGAAAGCAAACTACCCCTTGACAGACATGGCAAAAATAAGGATAAATCCGGAAGAAACAACCTGTTTCTGAAAGGAATATTCCTTACCTGCACCACAAAGGAACACCCGGACACCCATACAAACGGTGCATGCCAGGGTCTGGAAGCGGCCTGAAAGAAAAAAGGCACTGCCGATAAGAATCGGCAGTGCCTTCGTCATATTGTCAACACATAATCCTTGTATGCGCTTTAGCTTTAGAAGATGTAAGCGGCAGAAATTTGCCAAGTCTTGGTCTTTCCGTTACCACCAATTTCATCTACAATAGCATCAGTTGCATTCTTCAATGAGAAACTGTCACCCAGCGGAATCTGGTAGTTCACACCAACCTGCAGATGCTTGATTAACTTCACACCGACACCCAGGTTCAAACCGACCTGTGTCTTATTGGTTTTTACATTCTCCCAATCAATATCCTTGAAATTGAAGAAGAAATCAGGACCGGCTGCCACGTAAACACCCAGCAAACTGCCCAACCCGATGGTATATTTCAGATTGACAGGTATCTCAATGCCCTGCTGTTTCCAGTCATCCTCACCGCGCTGGGAGTACATCAATGCTCCATCCACTCCCAAGCCCAACACAGGAATAGTGATTTCCGCCATAGGACCGATAAAGAAACCGGTTGTATTGTCACTTGTGCCGACGTTCTTCACATCCAGCTTTGACATATTCAAACCACCTTTTACACCGAACTTGATAAGCTGAGCTTGAGCCGGCATAGCCATAGCCAGACAGCATACGGCCAATACGAATACACTTAAAATCTTTTTCATAATTCTAATATGTTTAAATTGTCGAGACAAATATATACAAATTCTTCTAACGAGAAACAACAATGACTCAAAAATGTTCGGAAAACAAGGAAAAGGAATCGGACAAAAACAAATATGACGGAAAAAACAAAAAAAATAGGTCCTCGCAATGCCATCATTCAGAAAAAGGTATTACTTTTGCCACGTCAAAAGGAAAGATGCCAGAGTGATCGAATGGACCGGACTCGAAATCCGGCGAACGGCTTATGCTGTTCCGTGGGTTTGAATCCCACTCTTTCCGCTTCAAAAAAATAGAGATTAAGCCTTGGCTCAATCTCTATTTTTCTTTTCTGCCCTTATCATCTGTCAGGTTCCTTACACCATCCTTCAGCCCCCGCATTCCTCTTTCTGTCCGCATAAACCGGCATCAACCACAGCGCCGTCCTTCAGATGAATGGTGCGGTCGGTGATGCGGGCCAGGCTCTCGTCGTGGGTCACGATGACAAACGTCTGCCCCAGGCGGTCGCGCAGGTCGAAGAAGAGTTGGTGAAGTTCGTCCTTGTTATGGGTGTCGAGGCTGCCCGAAGGCTCGTCGGCCAGCACTACGGCCGGGCGGTTGATGAGGGCGCGGGCTACGGCCACTCGCTGCTTCTCGCCGCCGGACAGTTCGCTGGGCTTGTGCGAGGCGCGGTCGGCAAGACCCATCAGATTCAGCATGTCGAGGGCGGCAGACTTGGCCTCCTGCTGGCCGCTGCCGGCAATGAAGGCGGGAATCATGACGTTCTCCAGCGCGGTGAACTCGGGCAGCAGCTGGTGAAACTGGAAGACGAAGCCGATGCGGCGGTTGCGGAAGGCGGAGAGCTCGCGTTCCTTCAGGCGGTTCACTTCCGTGCCGTCTATGCGGACCATGCCCGTATCGGGTGCGTCCAGCGTACCCATAATCTGTAGCAAGGTGGTTTTTCCGGCACCGCTGGGTCCAACGATGCTCACCACTTCGCCTTTCTCTATCTGCATGTCGATGCCCCTGAGCACTTGCAGGGAACCGAAACTCTTGGTGATGCCTTCCAACTGAATCATATTCTTCTTTCACTACAGTTATATTCGTTTTACAATCGTCTGATGACATACTCCGCCAGGTAGCAGCCGAAAACGGCGGGCATGTAGCTCACCGTGCCGCAGGTGGACTTTTTGTTCTGCTCGTCATCAGTCAGGAGGACGGCGTTCGGGTCAGCCTGCTCGGTACTGAACACGACGGGCAGTTTGTGGCGGATGCCCATCTTCTGGAGCCGCTTGCGCACAGCCTTGCTCAGCCCGCAATGGTAGGTGTCCCAAATGTCGGCAAACCGTATCTGCGTGATGTCGCTCTTGGCTCCCG
Source organism: uncultured Bacteroides sp. (assembly GCF_949298305.1). Lineage (GTDB taxonomy): Bacteria > Bacteroidota > Bacteroidia > Bacteroidales > Bacteroidaceae > Bacteroides. Next base: position 31,491 of record NZ_CASFWU010000023.1, read on the forward strand.
CCCCCATACTGGACACAATCTTAATGCGTCGTCTCAGTGCCTCGGCTATGAGGTGACACTTGGGCGAGAGGGTGTCGATGGCATCGACCACGAAGTCGTAGCGGTCGGCGTCGAGCAGCGCGGGGATGTTCTCGTCCTTCAGGAAGACGGGCAGCACGTTGAGCTGCACCTCGGGGTTGATGTCGCGGAAGCGGGCGGCCAGCACTTCGGCTTTCGGCTGCCCCACGGTGGAGTGCAGCGCGGGCAGCTGGCGGTTGATGTTGGTGGGCTGCACGGTATCGGCATCGACCAGCGTCAGACGCCCCACTCCGGCGCGGCAAATCATCTCGGCGGCATAGGCGCCCACGCCGCCCAGCCCAACCACCAGCACATGGGCACGGGCCAGGCGATTCATCTTCTCTTCACCCAGCAGGATGCGGGTACGTTGTTTCCAGTCTTCCATCGGTCAGCTGTTATATATATAATAAGGTATATCAACCATTCTTCTTGAACCACTTGTAGAACCATTTGCCCACCTTCTCGTAGTGCTGCGCCTCGTTGTTGCCACGCGGGTTGGAGAAGGACATGGCATCCTGCGGCTCGCCCAACTGGTCGGGATAGAGCACAATCAGGCTGTTGTTGGCAAAGTAACGGCCCAACTGGGCAGGCAGTTTCTCGAACGAGCTGTCATAGGAAATGGAGCCCGGACGCGCACTGATGATAACCAGCAGGTGGTCGTAGTTGACCTGTCCTGTCAGCAGGAGCAAATCGCCCCAGTCGTCCAGCAGGGTGAAATCGGTCATAGTCTGCCCATACTTCTTTCCTATTAACGCTTGCAGGCGCGGTGTGGTTTCCTCGTTGGCAAAGAAATGCACGCGGCATCCCAGCGTGGTGCCCATGCGGCAGAAGTGCTCCACCCACTTCTGGAAACCGGCTTCGTACTCCGCCTTGGGAGGAACGGCCACGATGATGCGGCGCAGGGTGTTGATGGGGATGAGGAACTTGGACACCATGACTTCGCGGTGAAGTCCCTTCAGCAGGTTTTCGGTGAGCATACCGAAGAAGGAATCGACGATGGTGGCCTTGCGGTGCAGACCGATGATGACGTCCGTCACGCCGTGCTCCTTGGCCGTATGGATGATGCCTGCGGCAATGTTCAGGTCGTAGCGGCTGATTTGCTTCAGGTTGACGTCGGCCGAGGCCGTAATCATGGCCGCCTTCTCCAGGTAGCGTTTCCCGCGCGCTTCGGAGTTACCCGAGTTGTTGCTGTCGTTCACCACATTGAGGGCTATCAGGTTGTCCTTCATCTTCGGGTCGCGTATCACCAGCGAGAGGTTCATCAGGTCTTCTATTGTGTCGGGATTGGCCACAGAAATCAATATCTTCTCAGGCTCGCGAGAACGGTCTTCCTCCAAGTGCGCCTCATCCATGGCTATCTTGCGGGCAGCACGCTCGGTGATGAACGAGCTGACCACGCACGTCACCAGGATGAGCAGTACGGTGCCATTCAGCACGTCCTCGTTCAGCAAGCGTTCACCATTGGGCAGGATGATGCCGTAACCCACCAGCACCGCTGCCAGCGTGGCCGCCGCCTGTGCCGTGCTCAGTCCGTACATGGACTGCCGTTCCAGCGCGGACATGCCGTATATCTTCTGCGTCAGCCAGCAGGCAATCCATTTGCCCAGCAGGGCCATTACAATCATCACGCCCGCCACCTTCAACGCGTCGCCGTGGCCGAAGATGACGTGGATGTCAATCAGCATCCCCACCCCTATCAGGAAGTAGGGGATGAACAGCGCGTTGCCCACAAACTCCAGGTGGTTCATCAATGGAGATACATGCGGTATCAGGCGGTTCAGCACCAGACCCGCCAGGAAGGCGCCCAGGATGCCCTCCATGCCCACGAACTCCATCAGACCCGCACCCAGAAAGACCAGGGCGAGGACGAAGATGAACTGCATCACGTTGTCGTCGTAGCGGCGGAAGAACCAGCGCCCGATGCGCGGGAAGGACCAGATGATGAGCGAGCCCAGGAAGATGACCTTCACCACCAGCCACAGCCAGAACAGCCCGCCCGACTCGCCTTTGAACAAGCCGCCCACTACGGCCAGGACGAGCAGCGTCAGCGTGTCCGTCACCGCCGTACCGCCTACGGCTATGACCACGCTGCGATGGCGCGACACGCCGTAACGGATGACAATGGGGTAAGCCACCAGTGTGTGCGAGGCATACATGCTGGCCAGCAGCACCGACGTCAGCACGCCGTACTTCAGCAGCGAGACGTTGGCCACAAAGCCTATCACGATGGGCACCACAAAGGCCAGCACGCCCAGCACCAGGGCCTTGCCCTTGTTCTGTTTCAGGTCGCCCATGTTCATTTCGAGCCCGGCCAGGAACATGATGTAGTACAGGCCTACCTTGCCGAACAGTTCGAAGCTGCTGTCGCGAGCCAGGATGTTGAACCCGTGCTCGCCGATGACCAGTCCCGCCAGAATCATGCCGATGATGTGCGGAATGCGCAGCTTGTTGAGCAGCATCGGGGCAAACAAGATGATGAGGAGTACAAGGAGGAATATCCATGTAGGATCCGTAATGGGAAGGTTCAGAGTAAAGTCAAGCCAATCCATAAGCTGCTCGTTTAGGGGTTTCAGGTGCAAAAATAAGAAAAAACTCGGCAGGTGCCACCACGGCCCTGCCAATATTTGCGCACACCCGGCAGAACAAGGCAAGGCCTTTCTGCAACGAAAAACACAAAAAACGTAGCCTCGAGTAGCAGAGAAAACATAAAATGTTGTAAATTTGCGGCTTGAATTGACATTCTACAAATTACATAAAAAAACAAAGAAAGAAAATGAAAGTAGCAATTGTTGGAGCAAGCGGAGCCGTGGGACAGGAGTTCCTGCGAGTGCTCGATGAGAGAAATTTTCCGTTGGACGAGTTAGTGTTGTTCGGTTCGAAACGCAGTGCAGGCACGAAATACACCTTCCGCGGTAAACAGATCGAGGTCAAACTCTTGCAACACAACGATGACTTTAAAGGTGTGGACATAGCTTTCACTTCCGCCGGAGCAGGCACCTCCAAAGAATTCGCCGAGACCATCACCAAGTATGGCGCCGTAATGATAGATAACTCCAGTGCCTTCCGCATGGATGCCGACGTGCCCCTCGTGGTGCCCGAAGTCAATCCCGCTGACGCCAAGGACCGTCCGCGCGGCATCATAGCCAACCCCAATTGCACTACCATCCAGATGGTCGTTGCGCTGAAGGCCATTGAACAACTGTCGCACATCAAGACGGTACACGTGTCCACCTACCAGGCTGCCAGCGGTGCCGGAGCCGCCGCTATGGACGAGCTGTACACGCAATATCGCCAGGTGCTGGCCGGAGAGCCCGTCACCGTGGAGAAGTTCGCCTACCAGCTGGCCTTCAACCTCATCCCGCAGATTGACGTGTTCACCGACAACGGCTATACGAAGGAAGAGATGAAAATGTACAACGAGACGCGCAAAATCATGCACTCCGACGTCAAGGTGAGCGCCACCTGCGTACGCGTGCCCGCCCTCCGCTCCCACTCCGAGAGCATCTGGGTGGAGACCGAGCGCCCCATCTCCGTGGAAGAGGCCCGCGAAGCCTTCAGCAAGGGCGAGGGACTGGTGCTGATGGACAATCCTGCCGAAAAGGAATATCCCATGCCGCTCTTCCTGGCCGGGAAGGACCCCGTCTACGTGGGCCGCATCCGCAAGGACCTGACCAACGACTGCGGACTGGCATTCTGGATTGTAGGCGACCAAATCAAGAAGGGAGCCGCCCTGAACGCCGTACAGATTGCCGAATGGCTCATTAAGGAGAACGCCCTCTAAGCCCTCTGCCGGGCATACATAAACAGAAGGCCACAGACTTCCTTCAGCGGGACTCAGTCCCCAAAGGATGTCTGTGGTCTTCTGTTTTTCGGTATGCCGCAGGGGAAGCGACCGACGGATTATTCATCGCGCGCCGTCGCCCTGACAATCTCGTCCGCATAGTCGCGGCTTCGGGCAGCCACGTCGCCGGTGGGCGTCAGCAGGCAGCTTTCGCCCCGGTAGACCAGTCCCGTCGGGTCGGTGCCCGCACAGTTCACCGCCGCCACCCAGGCCCGGTTCTCCACCGCCCGCTCCTTCAGCAGCCGGTTCCAGTCATCGCGCCGTGTTTCGGGCCAGTTGGCTATGTACAGCGCCATGTCGTACGTGCCGTCGTTGCGGCTCCAGTCGGAGAAACGCAGGTCGTAGCAGATGAACGTGGCCAGCCGCCATCCCTTCCAATGGAGCACCAGCCGTTCCTTGCCCGCCGAAAAACTGCCCTTCTTGAAGCAGTTGTGCTTGTCGTAGTGCAGGCAGGTACCGTCGGGGTAAGCGGCCAGCAGGCGGTTGTAGTATTTTCCTTCTTCCTGATAGACGGTGGAGCCTATCACCAGCGCGCCCGTCCGTGCGGCCCACTCCAGCATGGCGGCCCTGACAGCGGCATAAGAGGCGGCCACCTCGTCTTTCGAAGCTACGGCAACGGCAGCGGGTTTCTTCTTCATCTCGCAGCCGGAAACAAACAGTTCGGGGAAGACAATCACGTCGCAGTCCGTACAGCGGTCCACCCGCTCTCCGAAGGCCGACAGATTCTTCTCCACATCGCCCCAGGCCAGATGGGCCTGCACCAGCGCCATCCGCAGGGAGTCGGCCTTGTCCTGCGCCGCCACCCCCGCAGAAAGGAGGAGGCCCCATACACAAGCAGCCATTACACGCACCCAGTTAGTCATACAGCCGTTATTTCTCATTCAATAATATGGATTGACAAACGTTTATTCTACCCTCCAGTCGCTGATGGTGCCCGTCTCTGACGAGAACGCGGCACCTCTACAAAGCGGTCGCCGTAACCCAACTCGTTTTCGCGGCAAGGCAGTTCGTACCGCTTCTCCCACTCGGATACATGGAAGTTGATTTTCTTCTCCAATTCGCCGGGATTGGTATCATTGGTTCTGTTGAAGTCCACATGGAACACGGGATAAGCATTCCTCTCCGTCTCCAGCCGCTCGATGGCCATCCCGCGGAACAAATCCTTGCGGCCATCGAAGCAGTTCTTCAGGGTGGACACCAGCAGGCTCTTGCCGAAGCGGCGCGGGCGGCTCAGAAAGCAGATGCTGCTCTCGTGGGTCAGCCGATAGAGTAATTCCGTCTTGTCCACATAAACATAACCGTCCTCGACGATGCGGTCGGAACTCTGTATTCCAATGGGATACTTCATAAATCAACGTTTTACTACTCCCGCAAAGATAAGGGATTTAACGAATAAAGGGAACTGAAAGGACCGAGAAAATGAGATTCGTTTCTAACTACCTCCATCCTTCCGCTTCAGAAAGTCCGTAGGATTTTCTCCAAAGTACTCCTTGTAGCATTTGGTGAAGTAGGAGGGAGAGCTGAAGCCCACTTCGTAGGTGATTTCGGCCACTGTCTTGTCGGTGGAGGCCAACAACGAGGCGGCCCGCTTGAGGCGGGCGATGCGCAGCAGTTCGTTGGGCGAATAGCCGCACAGGGCCTTCGTCTTACGGTACAGCTGCACGCGGCTCAGGCCAATCTCTCCTCCCAGGTCTTCCACGCTGAGGTTGGGGTCGGACAGGCGGTCGTCTATCAGGCGGTGCAGTTTCTCCATGAAGCCCTTGTCCACGTCTGTAACAGGCGACTTCTGTAACGGGGCATTGCTGCCGTCGGCAAAGAAATGCTGCAAACGCCGGCGGTTCTCGATGAGATTGCGCAGGCGCACAGTGAGCAGCTGCGCGCTGAATGGCTTGGAGATGTACGAGTCCGCCCCACACTCGTACCCCTTTATCTTCTGCTCGTCCACAGCATAGGCCGTGAGCATCATCACGGGAATGTGGGATGTCTGCAACTCCGACTTCAAACGGCGGCAGCACTCCATGCCGTCCATCACAGGCATCATCACGTCGCAGATGATGGCATCGGGCACGTACTTCATGGCCTGCTGCACGCCTTCCTGCCCGTTGGCTGCTTCAATGACGTTGTATCTTTCCTGCAAGACGGAGCGCACGTAGTCACGGATGTCCTGGTTGTCGTCTATCACCAGGATGGTTTCCTTGTCTTCGGGCGGCGTGTCGCTGACTGCCGTCTGCACGGTTTCCTGGTCGGCAGCCAGCACGGCTCCTTCCTTCAGACTGGGCGGCACGACCGTGCGAACCGTTTCCGGTTCCAAGACGCCGCTCTGCTGTGCAGGCATCTCGATGGTGAAGCGCGTGCCTTTGCCTTCGGCTGTATCTACACGGATGGTGCCGTGGTGCATCTCCACAAAAGCCTTCACCAGTGCCAGACCGATGCCCGAACCGGCGTGGTGTACGTCTATCTGATAGAAGCTCTCAAAAATGTGCTGCACATGCTCGGCAGGCATTCCCACACCCGTATCGGTCACCTGCAGGCAGACACGGCGGTCGTCTCCGCAGCCGGCAAGGGCCAGGTTCACGCTGACACTGCCGTTCTCGGGCGTAAACTTGAAGGCATTGGAGAGAAGGTTGTAGACAATGCGCTCCATCTTCTCGGCATCGGCCGTCACGGTATAGTCGCCGGCCACGTCCGCCTCGATGCGGAAGTGGATGTGCTTGCGGAAGGACAGGGTGCGGAAGGCATCGGTCCACTCCATGAGCGAGGCGCGAAGGTCGAAACGGCTCAGGCGGAGCTGGAGCTTGCCGTTCTCGAACTTGCGGAAGTCCAGTATCTGGTTCACCAGGCGCAGCAGTACGGTGACATTCTTGTGGATTATGTTCAGCAGGAAGCGCTGGTGTTCGTCCAGATTGGTGCTCTGCTGCAGCTGGTCTACGGGGTCGGCAATGAGGGTAAGCGGAGTGCGGAAGTCGTGGGAAACGTTGGTGAAGAAGGCCAGCTTGGCATGGGTGGCCTCCTCCAGCCGCCGCGACAGGGTGATGAGCTGGTCGCGCTGTTCTTCCAACTGTTTCTTCTGTCTGGACAGTTCCGTGTTCAGGCGGTTCTTGGTCCAGAAGGCACGCACCACGAAGACCAGCAGCGCCGCCACCAGCACCAGAATGACGATGCAGGCGTAGAGGAACATGCGCTGGGCCGAGTAGCGCAGCAGGAAGGCGTCGAGCTGGCTGTTCAGCTTCTCAATCTTTCCGTCCAGCGTGGCAATGTGTGCCGTCTGCATCTGCATCACATGGGCGTTCTGCCGGTTGACGGGGGCAGTGGACAGCAACGTCTCGTGCGGATAGTTGCGCCCTTCCAGAATGTTCATGGCTACCTGTACCACGTGGTCGCCGCCCGTAGGATAAATGAAGGTGCCGTCCAGCGTACCGTCGGCCACCAACTCGACGCCCAGCCCCTTGCCGGGCAGTGCATCCACTCCCACAAACAGCATCTCCCGCTCACGACCGCGGCGCACGGCTGCCTCGTGGGCGCCTGCCGCCATGGGATCGTTGTGGGCAAACACCAGGTCAATCTGCGGTTGGCAGGCCAGGATGGAGTCGAAAGCCTGCTCGGCCGACTGTCTGAACCAGCCTGCATCGGCACTGGCCACCACCTGTATGCCGGGTACGAGCGACAGCACGTCCATCATCCCCCGATGGCGGTCGGCCGCAGGTGTAGACCCCCGCAGGCCCGTCAGTTCCACAATTTTTCCTTTGCCGTGCAGGCGGGCGGCTATGTAGTGGCCTATCTGCCGTCCCATCTCATAGTTATCGGCTCCTACGTAGGCGGTATAGTGGTCTGAATTGATGCGGCGGTCCACCAGCACCACGGGAATGCCCTTGGCATAAGCCTTCTCAACCACGGGCGCAATGGCTTCGGCCTCGTTGGGAGCCACGACAATCAGGTCCACTCCCTCGCGGATAAAGCGTTCGATGTCCGCTATCTGCCGCGCGTTGTCGTCGCCTGCCGAGCGGATGTCCACCTCCACACCGGGATAGAACAGAGCCTCGCGGCGTATTTCCTTGTTCATCTGTGTGCGCCAGGCGTCGTCGCTGCATTGCGACACGCCGATGACATAGCGTGCCTTCTCGCCACTACAGGCATTGAACAGCAGGCTGAGGGCGCACAGAGCGCCGAGCACAAGGCCAAAAGAGCGTTTCATGGTTCTTCGTTATTGGTTAGGATGGACAAAGATAAAAAAAGACGGGCGCAGAAAAAAACAAGCCTGCCCGTTTTTTTATGCCAAGTCGTCTCACATATTCTTCATAATTAACGATTCTGGGGAAGAAGCAGGAAAGGGTAGGGATTTGTTTGTCCGGATATGGCAGGTTGCCGCATCCTTTGTAGAACCACAGATGACACAGACAAGAAACGGAGATTTTCACAGATTGAAACGAATGTACCTTCTCCGTTAATTCAGTGTTTTCAATGGATTGAAAAACTGAAATTAGGTAGCAGAATGATTACTGCTTTCCCCCCTTTATACGACGCTTGCATTACGTTTGCTCCATGCAAGCACGGCTCGCGGACCGTGCTTGTGTCGTTCGCGAGCCGTGCAAGCTTCCTGTAAACGGAGGATAAGCAGTGCCGGAGGTCAGGCCAGGCGGCTGGTCAGCGACTCGGGCAGTACGGGCATGGCGCCCTGCTGCGTGCAGACGTAGGCCGATGTGTCGACGGCCAGCCGATGGGCATCGGCCACGGAAAGCCCCTTGAGCGTGGCGGCCACGAAGGAGGCGGTAAACGAGTCGCCGGCCCCCACGGTGTCGGCAACCTGCACCTTCGGTGTCTCTACAAACGAGATGTGACCGGGCGTGAAGACGTAGCTGCCGTTGACGCCGCAGGTCAGGATGAGCATCTTCAGGTCGTACTTGGCCAGCAGAATCCAGCACTTGTCCTGCAGGTCGATGCCGGGATAGCCGAACATGCGGCTCACGGTAACCAGTTCCTCGTCGTTAATCTTCAGGATGTTGCAGCGACGGAACGATTCGCACAGGATTTCTTTCGTATAGAAGCTCTGGCGCAGGTTGATGTCGAATATTTTCAGCGTGTCGGCATCGGCGGGCATGGCGTCGAGAAAACGGTGGATGGTCTGACGCGACACGATGCTGCGCTGGGCCAGCGAGCCGAAGCAGACGGCGCGCGTCTGTCGGGCCAGCCCTTCGAGGGCCTGCGTGTAGGGAATGTTGTCCCAGGCCACCCCTTCCTTGATGTCATAGCAAGGCACGCCCTCGGCGTCCAGTTCCACCTGGACGGTTCCCGTGGGGTAGGGCACGATTTCCACCATGCCGTAAAGCTGCTTCTGGCGGAAGCTGTCCAGTATCTCCGTGCCCAGTTTGTCCTGTCCCACGGCACTCACCACACGGCTGTTCAGGCCGAACTGCGACACGTGGTAGGCAAAGTTGGCGGGCGCCCCGCCCAGTTTTTTCCCTTCGGGCAGCACGTCCCACAGTGCTTCGCCCATTCCGACTACAATTGGTTGATTATTCATGGTTGTTGGTTTTTAATAGTTGACGAGTTGACAAGAGAATTAGTTAGTTGACAAGTAGACAAGGCTACAGACTACAAGGGCGGCCTTGTTTTTATTAGTGGACGAGTTGACAAGGCATCAGGCCACAAGGACTGCCTCGTGGTCTCGTTTACTTGTCCACTCGTCTACTTGTCTACTCGTTAACTCGTTAACTTGTTCACTTGTCCACTCATTAACTCGTTAACTCGTTTACTTGTTCACTTGTTTAATTTTCAGCGTATAGCCTATCAGATAGAGCACGCCGACCGTCATCACGGCCACGGCACCACTCTGGCCTACTGCATCGCTGGCCACACCCATCAGCAGCGGGAACACCGTGCCGCCGAAGAGGCCCATAATCATCAGACCCGAAACCTCGTTCTTCTTCTCGGGCACCGTTGTCAGCGCCTGCGCGAAGATAATGGGGAACACATTCGAGTTGCCGAAGCCGATGAGGGCGATGCAGGCGTAGATGACGTAGTGGGCGTCGGACACCAGCAGTCCTGCCATTGCCACCAGCATGCAAGCTACACTGATGCCCAGGAAGCAGCGTGCAGACAGGTGTTGCAGGATGAACGTACCCAGCAGGCAGCCCGCCGTACGGAAGATGAAGTAAAGGCTCGTGGCAAATCCCGCCTCTTCGAGCGTCAGCCCCACACGTTCCATCAGCAGTTTGGGAGCCGTGGTGTTGGTGCCCACGTCGATGCCCACGTGGCAGACAATGCCCAGGAAGCACAGCAGGATGAACGGACGGCCCAGCAGGCGCAGGCAGTCGGCAAAGCCCGATGCCTGGTCGGGTTTCTCTTCCTCGATGGGTGTAGACGACAGCCACAGGATGGCAATGACGGCCACTACCATGTAGACGGGGAACAGCACACGCCAGCCCAGTCCGAAAGTAGGCATGGCCTGCGTAGCGCCCCACATGGCGATGTAAGGAGCCAGAAACGAAGCGATGGCCTTGACAAACTGTCCGAAGGTGAGCGAACTGGCCAGGCGGTCGCCCGTGATGATGTTGCTCAGCAGCGGGTTGAGCGAAGTCTGCATCAGTGCATTACCGATGCCCAGCAGCGAGAAGGAACAGAGCATCAGCCCATAACCGTCGCCAAAGAGCGGCAGCAGCAGCGACACGGCGGTCACCAGCAAACTGAGCAGCACGGTGCGCTTCCGCCCGATGCGGTTCATCAGCATCCCCGTCGGCACGGAGAAGATGAGGAACCAGAAGAAGACAAGCGACGGAAAAATATTGGCCTGCGAGTCCGTCAGCCCCAAGTCGGCCTTCACATAATTGGAAGCGATACCCACCAGGTCAACAAAGCCCATGGCGAAAAAGCAAAGCATGACGGGTATCAGCCTTCCGTATTTCATTTGTTGTTTTGCGGTCATTGTTTTTAAGAAGTTAGAGAAGTGAAGGAATAAAGGAATGAAGAAGTTAAGGAGTTAAGCCAATACTTTGACTTACGATTATTGTGTTCTGCTTTAAAGACAACAGACAAGTATAGGGAATTGGCTTAACTTCTTAACTTCTTCACTTCTTAACTCCTTAATTCATAAATATTCATTCTACCTCCGTCAGTTCCACCACCCGACTCTGCATCGGCCGGAAGCCGAAAGCGTCGAGTCCCACCTTCATCAGATAATCGCCCGAAAGCACTTTGCCGTTGGCAGGCAGTGTGGACTGTGTACCGGGCATCAGGTTGATTTCCTCTACCTTGTAACGCTTCGTCGGGTCAAGTCCCTGCAAGCGGACGGGCAGCAGTTTCTCCTGATAGCGCGGATAGACATCGTAGGCAAAGAGTACGGCCTTGCGGCAGTCCGTGCTCACGTAGTTCACCGCCATGTGGTTGCTTTCGTAGGGCGACACCAGACGGTACTGTATGCCGTCGAGGATGACGGGTTGCAGACGTTTCCAGTTGGCCACGGCCGTCTGGCAGTAGAGCAGTTCGTCGGCACTCAGCTCCTTCAGCCCCAGGTCGAAGCCCAGCTTGCACATGGAAGCCACATCGGTACGGAACTTTACGGAGGCCGCCTTGTTCCAGCTCGTCAC
>NZ_CASFWU010000024.1 GCF_949298305.1 uncultured Bacteroides sp.
AAATGTTAAGACTCCCATCACAGCAACAATTGCAAATAACTTTTTCATTGTGTGTCTAATTTTTAAGATTAATTAATTAAATTACTTTATTTATTTATTGTTCATTTTTCAAATTAACGTTCTTTTCAGCAAATCAGCGGAGAGACGGGGATTCGAACCCCGGATACCCTTTAGGGGTATACACGCTTTCCAGGCGTGCCTCTTCAACCACTCGAGCATCTCTCCAAAACTGCCCCTCATCCGAAATCGGCTGCAAATTACAAAAAAAATGCGAACTGCAAGCGTTTTTCAGCTACAAATGTATTCTTTTTTTTGTTCTTCCGCAGCATTCTCTGACTTTTATCTCGAATATTATCTCAAAATTAATAAACTTTAAAACCTAAAAGAGCTTATTTGAGTATTCCAAACACTTTTAAAGCATTTATAGAGGTTATTTCAGCCGCTTCTTCAGCCGACACGCCATAAATCTCGGCCACTTTCAACAATGTATTCCTCAGAAAAGCACTTTCGTTCCGTTTACCCCGATTGGGCACGGGGGCTAAATAAGGAGAATCGGTTTCAAGCACAAGACGGTCTAAAGGAATGTGAGGCAGCACTTCCGGCAAAGTGGATTTTTTAAAAGTAACAACTCCATTAATGCCTAAAAAGAAGCCTTGAAATTCCAATAGCCTGGATGCTTCATCCAAAGTACCGGTAAAGCTATGGAAAATTCCCTTCAACCCCATATCCCGATAAGGAAGCATTACCTTATATATGTTATCAAAAGCTTCACGGCTATGGATTACAACTGGCAAACGAAACTCAAGCGCCCACTGAATCTGACGCTCAAATACGACTTGCTGCTCGGCTACAAATGTCCTGTCCCAATACAGATCCATTCCGATTTCGCCGATAGCCACATAAGCATTCCCCGACTCAAGCTCAGCACGTACCGATTGGAGTTCACGCTCGTATCCCCCATCAACCGACGTGGGATGAAGCCCCGCCATGGGAAAGCAGAATTTCGGATAATCCGCACAGACCTTCAACAACGGAGCCACAGTGGTACTGTCTATATTCGGCATAAAGACATGGGTTACCCCCGCCTCACGTGCCCGCTCCATCACCTGCGGCAAATCTTCAGCAAATTCTTCCAAGAACAAATGGGAATGTGAATCAACAAGCTTCATCTGTCTGATAATTTTTTTCGGGCAATATCAGGACTCACGGTGTACCAAAGACCTCATCAGCCTCTCCAATTCGAGTTTTTTATCCGCCTCTACCTGCAAAGCCTCCAGACAACGCATAGCGCGTTCTGTATATCCCGTAATCAACCGTTCGCAAAGTTCTCTGACACCTATCTGATTGTAGAGTTCGGTTACAGCACCAATTTTTTCATCCGGTTGAAAAGTATCAGCATCGACCCATTTATTCAACGCTACCAGCTGTTCCCTATCCGCCCGCTCAAAAGCCTTAATCAGCAAATAGGTCTTCTTGTTGCAGACAATATCGCCTCCAATATTCTTGCCGAAAACACGAGCGTCCCCATACACATCCAACAAATCGTCCTTCAGCTGAAAGGCCATCCCCAGATTAACGCCGAAATCATACAAGCAAGACGCATCTTCAGGCGAAGCTCCTCCCAACAATGCACCGATTTTAAGACTTGCAGCCAACAGAACGGAAGTTTTCAAACGAATCATCTCCAGATACTCTTCTTCCGTTACATCCTTCCGCTGTTCAAACTCCATATCCATCTGCTGACCTTCACAAATCTCAAGAGCGGTCAAGCTAAACAAGTCCATCACAGCCTTCAGTTGTTCTGCAGGACACTCTGCCATATACTGATATGCCAACACCAACATGGCATCACCTGAAAGAATAGCCACATTGTCATTCCACACTTTATGCACGGTCAGCTTTCCCCGGCGACGCTCGGCACGGTCCATCAGATCGTCATGCAGCAGCGTATAATTATGATAAACCTCAATGCCTGTTGCCTGATTCAAGATAGCATCCACGTTATTCTTATAAAGACTATAAGCCATCAGCATCAAGACAGGACGGATTCTTTTGCCACCCAGCGATAAGACATATTTTACCGGTTCATACAATCCCTTGGGAGAACGTCCGAAGCGAAGTCCCAAGATATGTGAATTTACTTTGTCAAGAAGTTCGGTAACTGTAAACATATTGATTTTCAAATGACGGTTTTAAAGAACGTTCCGGCGAGCGACGCACCGGGAGCACAACAAACGAGCATGTCACAGAATAAAAAGAGGCTGCCCGAAGCAACCTCTTTTCATTATTTTATAACGATTAATTACTGCAATCTGAACATTACAGGAACAGTGTACTTTACACGCACCGGTTTACCACGCTGCATACCCGGTTTCCACTTCGGCATGGCACCAATCACGCGGAGAGCTTCCTTATCCAGATAGGGGTCAACACCTCTCAATACTTTTGCGTCTACAATACTACCATCCTTGTTAACCACGAACTGTACTGTAACACGACCCTGAGTACCATTTTCCTGAGCAATGGTAGGATACTTAATGTTCTTGCTCAAGAACTGCATCAGACCGGCCATACCGCCATCGGGGAATTCCGGCATCTGTTCTACCACCTCAAAGATGGTCTGCTCTTCCGGTTCTTCCTCTTCTACAGCAACAGGCACGTACTTGATTTCAACGGCCTGGCCAGTTTCCTCAGAAGAAGCAATTGTAGTTTCTTCTACATCAGCATCGTCCTCCACAATCGTCAAGGTCTCAGCAATAGACGGAGCCTCGGGATTGTTCGGTAATAGGAATTTCAATTTCCTCTTCAAATACAACATCGGTTACAGCCTGACTTGTATCAATCTTCACATCGCGTTTCGTCCATTCGAACGCAACGAACATAAAGGCAAGCACGATTACGTAACCGACAAGCAGCCATGTAGACTTTTTATTCTCCAAGTCTGCCTTAGGTGTTTTTTTAATTTCCATAATTTATCATATAATTTTAGTGTTTCTCATTTGGGGCAAATATAGCACTTTTCGAGTGATTGTACGCCTTTGGCTGTATTTTTTTTGCACTACCGCCAATCATTTTCATTTTTTTAATCCTTCAAAAAGGGCACCAACGCCTTTCATGCCACAAAAGTAACGAGATATTTTAAATATACGGTACATTTAGCTGTTTTTTTCGCTCAACAGTTCAAAAATACCGGCATATACCATCTGTCTCACTTACATTCAAGGATGGTGAGCAACACCACAGAATCCATCGGAAATGTTTTTTGGCTGTGTTTTTTGCCATCTGAAATATTTTGCATAAAATTGTCGTCCGTTTCAAATGATACCAGCCGGATGTTTCCTTGTCCCTCTGTTAATGGAAGGAGAAGAAATCTTTACTTTCATTCAGGAAGGATTGGAAAATTAAGGAAAGCAGAATTCGGAACCGCCCAAGTAAATATATAAGAGGTGGAAAAGCAGAAACAGCAAAGCCAACCAATATGTCAAACCCCAAACATTTCATACCCTAATGAAAAAGATAACAATTGCAATCGACGGTTTTTCATCCTGTGGGAAGAGCACCATGGCCAAAGACCTGGCCCGCGAAATAGGCTATATCTACATTGACAGTGGTGCCATGTATCGCGCCGTGACCCTTTACAGCCTCCGCAACGGAATCTTCCACAATGGAGACATCGACACGGAAAAGTTAAAAGCTGAAATGAACAACATCCACATCTCGTTCCGTCTGAATCCCGAGACCGGCAAGCCGGACACCTACCTGAACGAAGTCAACGTAGAAAAGGACATACGCACCATGGAAGTATCGTCCCACGTCAGCCCCATTGCCGCACTGGACTTTGTACGCGAAGCACTGGTGGCCCGCCAGCAGGAAATGGGCAAAGAAAAAGGCATTGTCATGGACGGCAGAGACATAGGAACCACCGTTTTCCCCGACGCCGAACTGAAGGTGTTCGTAACCGCTTCACCCGAGATACGCGCCCAGCGCCGCTATGACGAACTGAAAGCCAAAGGTGAAGAAGCCAGCTACGACGAGATTCTGGAGAATGTGAAGCAACGGGACTACATTGACCAGCACCGTGAAGTCAGCCCGCTTCGGAAGGCAGACGATGCACTGCTGTTGGACAACAGCCACCTGACAATTGCCGAACAGAAGGCATGGCTGGCCGACCAGTTTGCAAAAGTAACGGCAGAAGCCTAAATAAAAACCGAACTGATATGACAAAAAAAGTAGAAATAGACGAAGGATCGGGTTTCTGCTTCGGAGTGGTGAATGCCATCCACAAGGCAGAGGAAGAGCTGGCCAACGGCGGCACACTGTACTGCCTGGGCGACATTGTACACAACAGCCGCGAGGTGGAGCGCCTGAAGGAACTGGGACTGATAACCATCAACCACGAGGAATTCAACCGCCTGCACAACGCCAAAGTGTTGCTGCGTGCCCACGGTGAGCCGCCCGAGACCTACGCCACCGCCCGCAAGAACAACATTGAAATCATTGATGCCACCTGTCCCGTAGTACTCCGGCTGCAAAAGCGCATCAAACAGGAATACAACGTTGAGGATTGCCCTGACAAACAAATCGTCATCTACGGCAAGAACGGACATGCAGAAGTGCTGGGACTGGTGGGACAGACCGACGGGAAAGCCATCGTCATTGAGAAACTGGAAGAAGCCCGCCAACTGGACTTGAGCCGCAGCATCCGCCTCTATTCCCAGACCACCAAGTCGCTGGACGAATTCAAGAAGATTGTGGAGTACATTAAGGAACATATTGCCCCCGGAGCTACCTTCGAGTATTACGACACCATCTGCCGCCAGGTAGCCAGCCGCATCCCCAATGTCCGCAAATTTGCCGCTTCGCACGACCTGATTTTCTTCGTCAGCGGAAAGAAAAGCTCCAACGGGAAGATGCTCTTTGCCGAATGTCTGAAAGTGAATCCCAACTCGCACCTGATAGACAGCGCCGAAGAACTGGACAGCACCCTGCTGGAGCATGCGCAATCCATCGGCGTATGTGGCGCCACCTCCACTCCCAAGTGGCTGATGGAGGAAATCTCCCAGGCTATTAGTGAAAGGCTGGCCCAGAAATAAGCCGATTCAAGCCCGACGGCAGAGTCAAACAAAGACTTGGGGGTAACTCTGCCAACAGGTTCTTTCAATTTTGCACGAGATGAAAACAATCATTCTGTCATTACTTTGCCTAAGCGCATACGTACACCATGCGATAGCGGCCCCAACCGCTCATTATGTAGAATTTGCCCGCATCTATGGCATCGTCCGCTATTTCTCCCCCAATCCTTACACACAGGACTGGTCGGAAAGCGATTGGATGAAAGTGTGCGCGTTGCTTGCAAGCAGAACAGAAACACAACCGTTTGAAGCGGCATTCCGACCGCTGGCCCCCACGCTGTCAATCTCGCATTCTCCCATCCCTCGGAGAGAAAGCTGCACCATAGCAACGGACAATCCTGCCTGCTATTACAATTACAGCGGGTCGGGGAAGCTGAACGTTCCTTTCCTTGCCAAGTTGCTGATGCCCGGACTTGCCAACTATATTCCTTATTACAAGAGGCTTGCTGTCGTTACCGACCACCGGGATTCAACCGCAGTGTCGGTTCCCTACCGATATTACAATTACCCCGCAGGTAACGGGAAACACCTGAATATCCAACATGCACTGCCCAAAGAAATGTTTGACAGCAAGGCTACGCGCCGGTTGCTGGCCGACGCCAAGGACTATTGGAAACAACACCGAAGCGACGACAAGGCCTTGTCCCCCACCCGCCGTTTCATTTTCGGACTGCTGTCAGACAGGGCAGTACGGATAGCCGACTTGACTGTCCGCTGGAACATTGTTCGCCACTTCTATCCCTACTACGATGAGGAGCCACTCGATTGGGACCACCAGCTGGAGGTCTGTCTGGAAGAAGCCATTCAGATGGGGAAGGTAGACTCTATGGAAGCCCTTCTCGAATGGTACGACATAATCAACCGTTTTCTCAATCCGATAAGGGACGGACATCTCTTCGTGCGGAGAGACATGAACATCTCCAACATCAAGACGACCTATCTGCCCGAATACTACGCAGAAGTTGAGACCAAGTTCGTGAACGACACCTTGCTCATACGTCGGAGCGCCGACGGCCAACACTCCTGGCGCATGCTTCACACCATCAATGGCCAACCCGCCTCCGCATGCCTGCAAAATTGCAGGAAGACAACGAATGCCGCCACAGAAGCCCACCGTGACCAAATGGCTGCCGACAAACTATTCTCATCCCCCGCATACGACCCCCCATTTGTTATCGAAAGCAGCGACCTTTCGGGACAGGTGTATAAAGATACGCTCTATACCCGAAATCCTGATTTACCGGTATCCAGGCATGAAGGGCAGCCTGTCCGGAAATGCGATAACGGAATCCTGTACATCGACGCTACGTCACCCGCGCTGAACGAGAAGCGCTTCCTGTCGGCACTGACGCCCGATATCAAGGGGCTTTGTTTCGACTTGCGCGGTCTTCCTTCGTATCAATTCGAAGACATTCTGGCCCACCTGATTTCTTCCGATGTTACAGCTCCGGCAACAGAGGTCCCGATTAACTGCTTCCCATTCCAGCAGGAGGTGTCGTGGCGAGTCACCGCTGAAACCCTAAAGGCCAAAGCACCCCATGTCCCCCTACCGGCTACCTTCTTGTGCGATGCAGGTACCGTCAGCTGGGGTGAGACGATTCTCATGATGGTCCGCCATTACGGATTGGGCGAGATTATCGGACAAACAACGGCCGGCACCACAGGCGACATGACCCAATTTGCCCTGCCCCTGTTCCCGTTTTTCATGACCGGAATGCGCATGCACGACATGGATGGCAGACAGCACCACGCCCAAGGCATTGTACCCGACAGGATTATTCCTGCCTATGCCAATGACTATATGACCAATTACGACAGAGTTCTGCACACTGCTACCGGCATTGCAGACACTCAACACTGACCAGGCTTCCGCAAGCACGCCCCTTTTCCACCCAAAGTCCATCGGCGGTTTTCCTTCTTCGGACTGCATGGCAGGCAAACAGAAACAGTCAAACTAAAAACTTCGTTTTTGCTTGCCGCTCCGCTCACCTTTCGCTATATTTGCGGCAATTATTAACACTAAAAACAAGCATTGCTATGGGAACAGTGAAGTGCATAGGAATCCTGACCTCTGGAGGAGATGCTCCGGGTATGAACGCAGCCATCCGCGCGGTAACACGCGCAGCCATCTACAACGGACTCCAAGTAAAAGGTATATATAGAGGTTATAAGGGATTAGTGACCGGTGAAATCAAAGAATTCAAAAGCCAAAACGTAAGCAACATTATCCAATTGGGAGGCACCATCCTGAAAACAGCACGTTGCAAGGAATTCACCACCCCCGAAGGGCGGCAATTGGCCTACGACAACATGAAGAAGGAAGGCATCGACGCACTGGTGGTAATCGGTGGAGACGGTTCGCTGACGGGAGCACGCATCTTTGCCCAGGAATTCGACGTACCCTGCATCGGACTGCCGGGCACCATTGACAACGACCTTTACGGAACGGACACCACCATCGGATATGACACAGCCTTGAATACCATTCTGGATGCCGTGGACAAGATACGCGACACGGCCACTTCACACGAACGTCTGTTCTTCGTCGAGGTCATGGGACGCGATGCCGGTTTCCTGGCACTGAACGGCGCCATCGCATCGGGTGCGGAAGCAGCCATCATTCCGGAATTCAGCACCGAAGTAGACCAGTTGGAAGAATTCATCAAGAACGGTTTCCGCAAATCGAAAAACAGCAGTATCGTGCTGGTAGCCGAAAGCGAACTGACGGGCGGCGCCATGCACTATGCCGAACGTGTGAAGAACGAATATCCGCAATACGACGTGCGCGTCACCATTCTCGGACACCTGCAACGCGGTGGTAGCCCCACGGCCCACGACCGTATCCTGGCCAGCCGTCTGGGCGCAGCAGCCATTGATGCCATCATGGAGGGACAACGCAACGTAATGATAGGCATTGAACACGATGAAGTGGTTTACGTCCCCTTCACCAAAGCCATCAAGAACGACAAGCCCATCAAGAAGGAACTGGTCAACGTCTTACGCGAGCTTTCTATCTAAGAGAAACAAAGAATGCGGAAAGCCGCATCGGAAACATATATATAATAAAGGTATGCCGAAAGCATCTTTAAACAGGATGTACGGCATACCTTTTATTATTGGAAAGAAAACGTGCATTTCTCCGCCAACCGTTCTCAAAGCCATTTCTCCACCACAATCTCCGTCCGGTTCCAAAGTTCCCCCATCTGCCAGTGGTGCAAGTATTTCTCTGACAGATGTTTCGGACGACAACTCACATTCAGTGTTCCTGAACGCCGCCCGGCTTCCTCATCCAGCAACAGACTGATGGCCGTAGCCGCTCCCTTGCGGGGTGTACGGATGAAAGGACGGAACAGAATATCCGTCAGCGGGTCGAACCACATGTGCATTGTAATAATATCGGTCGAAACAATGCCCGGATCGGCCGCGTTGACCACGATGCCACGGTCCTTAACACGGCGTGCCAGGTCGATGGTGAACAGCGTCAATGCCAGTTTGGTATTGCTGTAGATGGGAATGCGCCAGAAGGCTCCTTTCTTGCCCCGCAGGAAGAAATCGGGAAAATCGAGCTTGCCAATGGCATACGTACACGACACCATATTGACAACCCTGCTCCCCTCGCCCATCAGCGGCAGCAACTTCCGCGTCAGCAGATAAGGCCCCACGTAGTTGACGCTGACCGTGCGTTCCAGTCCGTCGTCCGTGATGTGCAGGCCCGTCTCCATTGTTCCGGCGTTGTTCATCAGCAAGGCCAGCGGTTCTCCCTGCTCCAGCAGGCGGTTGGCAAAAGCGGCTACCGACTCCAGCGAAGCCAGGTCAATGCCCCGCACCTCAATGTCGGCATTGCCCGTCTCCTCCACCAGCAGCCTGCGCCTCACCTCGGCTTTTTCCGGATTATAACAGGCCATCACTACCCGATAGCCCGCACGGGCCACGGCACGGGTTATCTCGGTACCCATGCCACCGTCGGCCCCCGTTATTACGGCAAGTTTCTTCTCCATACTCCTATCCTCTGCTTTCGATGCGTTCAATTTCCTTTTTCAGACAGGGCGGCAACTCCTCTTGCAGGCGTTGATGGCATGCCATGTCGATGCTGTACATGCGGGCTATGCAGTAATTGCTGTGCCGGCACGAACAGCGGGCGTTTTCCTCGGCCTTCATGCGGTTCACAAAGCCCGGCTCGTTGAGCAGCGCGCGGCCCATCTGCACGGCCTCGAAGCCGCAGTCCAGCACCTCGTCAATCTTCTGCCGCGCCACCAGTCCGCCCACGTAGACCAGGGGCATGGTGAGTTCCTTGCGGAACTTCAGCGCGTCTTCCAGGAAATAGGCCTCCTTGAAGGGCACCGTGGGTATCATCCATTTGCCCACCATGCGCACGCCATACTTCAGCCACCAGCAGTCCATGTAGTGGGTCATGGTGCGGATGGGCATCTCGCCGCGCATCACGTACATGGGTGCCTTGCTGACGAAACCGCCGCTCAGCACCAGCGCATGGGCACCGCTCTGCTGCAACCTCCGTGCCACCTGCAGCGACTCGTCCAGCTCCATGCCTCCGCGGAAGCCGTCGCGCATGTTCATCTTCACCAGCACGGCCATGTCGCTGCCGGCCGCCTTCATCACTTCGTCCATCACCATGTCCATAAAGCGCATACGGTTCTCCAGCGAACCGCCGAATTCATCCTTGCGGTGATTGGTGGAAGGCGAAAGGAACTGGCTGATGAGGTAGCCGTGCCCGGCATGAATCTCCACCGCATCAAAGCCCGACTCACGCGCCAGATGAACCGCATTCCCGTAGGCCCGGGCCATTTCGGGCAGTTCGTCGGCACGCAGGCCGCGCACAAAGGTGGGCGAATAGAGATTGAATCCGCTGCTGGCTCCCACGGGCGTACAGCCGCAAATGCTTTTGTGCGACATGTTGCCGCAGTGACCCAGCTGGATGCTGGCCGCAGCGCCTTCGGCATGAACGGCATCGGTCAGGCGGCGCAGCCCAGGTATAATCTCGGCACGCATCCACAACTGGCGGTCGAAGGAAAGGCCGCTGCGGGTGACGGCAGCATAGGCCACCGTCGTCATGCCCACACCGCCGGCAGCTACGGAACGGTGATAGTCGAGCAGTTGCTCCGAAGGCTCGTTGCCCGGACACATGCTCTCGAAGGCCGCCGAACGGATGGTGCGGTTGCGCAGTGTGAGCGGCCCTATGGTTACAGGGGTAAACAGTTTTGAGTTCATATATCTATGCTTCTTTAAGAATCAGATATTTAAGTTTCGCAAGTCTACTAACGGGCTGTAGTTAAGCGGGTCAAGAAGTTAAGGAGTTAAGCCAATACCCTTTATGAACGGTTAATGATGAATGGTTAATGAGCCGTAGAAATTCTTCATTCTTCGTTCTTCATTCTTCATTATCTTATCTATTGGCTTTTAACTCCTAAGCCCACCTTAGTGGGCGGTAACTTCTTCTAACTCCTTTAACTCCTGCAAGTTTCGCATCTGCGAAACTTGAGTAACTTATTCAATTTAAGTTTCGCACTTGCGAAAGTTGAGTTAATATATAAAAGGTATCACCCTTTTCCTCTTTCCGACCGCCTCGTCACCAAACTCCTCGCGATAACGCTTGTGAATGGCATCGGCACGGGGCACCAGGTTGGCAAACGTCCACCACACAAACACCCAGGCAGCCGGCGAGGCGGTGAGCACGGCAAATCCGGCCCATTCCACCAGTTCGCCAAAGTAGTTGGCCGAAGTGACATAGCGGTACAGGCCGCCGACAGGCAAATAATGCTTCGTATCGCCCGGACGGCGCAGGTGACGGATGACATGGTCGGAATGCAGGTTGATGCCCATACCCGCCGCAAACAGAAGCAGACCCGCCACGGCATGAGGCTGCTCAAAGTAACTCCACCCGCCTTCGTAAAGTCCGTCGGGCGCAAAGTAAAACAATCCACCGCCCTGCATCAGTCCGTTCAACACGTTGAATACCACGCCCATGGCCACAATGGCCAGCGGCATGCGGCTCTTTCCTTTCATCAGAAACGGAAAGACAAACGAACGCTGGAAGTAGTGGAGCTGAAACAGCAGGAAAAACACATACACCGGTATGGAAAGTCCTACGCCGCTGTGCCCCCACAGCCAGAACATCACTACAAACACAGGCGCCTCCATCAGCATCCAGGCCAGCCTGTTGTTGATGGACAGCCCCCACGACGAAGTGCGGAACATGCCATACCCGGCTTTCACAAAATAGAGCGCCACAAACACGAACAGGGCTACGACACTCATTACAATCAGAAACCAGTGAAACTTCTCCAATTCCATAATCCTCACATTTATTGACCGCAAAGATAATGAAAACTCAAAGAAGGGAATAAGTTTTTATATGAATTCGTTGCCGTCTTGCCGCAATCGGGAAAAAACGGAGTATCGGAAGGGAATTATCAGACAGAATGCCTCACATCCAAGAGCGCCCAGGCCACCGCCACGCAATTTGACAAATAGTCAGATTTGCGGCCCGTTTCGTATCAAAAAAGAGCCGTAGAGGCATCTTCTGCTGACAATGACTGTCAGCAGAATCAGGAAAACCAGAAGGGAAAGACATCTGTAAAACGCATAAACCGCACATATCAATACAACAAAACGGGGAAATTACGCATATCCATGCAAAAGGAGACCCGCCAGTCCTGCCTGCCACGCTTGCATCGTCCGTCAACCACACTTGCACGGCAGACGCAAACAGCTTGTTCCGCCCGCCCACGACGCTTGCACGGTGAGCAGAAGACACGGACACAGGAGGCAGAAAGCCCCTTTTCCGCTCCCCGAAATTCCCCTTCCCGCCTATTTCACTTGTAAACATTCCGATATATCGTTATCTGTCAGACAGATACAGAAATCCGTCCGCAAAAAATCGTCCATCCTCTCCCTCGGACCGAAATAACCGATTCTCGGCCGACAGAAAATACAAAATGACACTTTGACATCCGCAGGAAAGCGTTGGCGGATATTCAAAAAGAATGACTACCTTTGCCCCCATGAAACAGGAAAAAGAGACCAACAGCCCCAGCCTCCACCTCCAGCACCAGCAACTGTTGCTGCGCATGGAGTACGAATACGAGAAGGAGGAGTTCCGCCGCCAGACCGAAACCATGGGCGTGGCGCGCAAGGTGAAGCGCGGCCTGTGCTGGTTTCCCGCCACGGCCGGACGCAGCTACTACAACTCGCTGAACCAGCTGGTGCTGGAGGTGACGCGCACCGAAGACACCGACATCGAACACTCGTTCGAGTACGGACGCCCCGTCTGCTTCTTCCGCCAGACGGCGGACGGCAGCCTCAGCTATTTCAACTTCCAGGCCACCGTCAGCTATGCCGACGACACGCGCATGGTGGTCGTGATGCCCGGCGCAGGCGCCATCCTCGACGTGCAGGGGGCCGACCGCCTGGGCGTACAGCTCTACTTCGACGAAACCAGCTACCGCACCATGTTCGAGGCACTGGCCGATGTCCTCCGGGCCAAAGGCAACCGTACTGCCGAACTTCGCGACACGCTGCTGGGCACCCTGAAGCCCGGCTTCCGCGAACTCTACCCCGTCCGCTTCCCCTGGCTGAACCGCACGCAGGAGTCGGCCGTCAACAAGGTATTGTGTACCCGCGACGTGGCCATCGTACACGGCCCTCCCGGCACGGGCAAGACCACCACACTGGTCGAGGCCATCTACGAAACGCTGCACCGCGAACCGCAGGTGCTGGTGTGCGCACAGAGCAACACGGCGGTGGACTGGATTTCGGAGAAGCTCGTTGACCGCGGCGTCAACGTGCTGCGCATAGGCAACCCCACACGGGTCAACGACAAGATGCTGTCCTTCACCTACGAGCGCCGCTTCGAGTCCCACCCTGCGTACCCCGAACTGTGGAGCATCCGCAAGGAACTGCGCCAGCTGCACGGCAAGGCCCGCCGCGGCACCTACGAGGAGCGCGAAGGCGTGCGCAGCCGCATCTCCCGCCTGCGCGACCGCGCCACGGCGCTGGAGATACAGATTAATGCCGACCTCTTCGAATCGGCCCACGTCATTGCCTCCACACTGGTCAGCAGCAACCACCGCTTGCTGTCGGGCCGCCGCTTCGGAACCCTCTTCATCGACGAGGCGGCACAGGCGCTCGAAGCCGCCTGCTGGATAGCCATCCGCAAGGCCGACCGCGTCATTCTGGCGGGCGACCACCAGCAGCTGCCGCCCACCATCAAGTGCTACGAAGCGGCACGCGGCGGACTGGAGCGCACGCTGATGGAAACCGTCGTGGCCCGCAAGCCCGACACGGTCTCCCTGCTCACCACGCAATACCGCATGAACGAGGCCATCATGCGCTTCTCGTCCGACTGGTTCTACGACGGCCAGCTGCAGGCCGACCCCAGCGTACGCCACCGCAGCATCCTCGACTGGGACACACCCATCTCGTGGATTGACACCACCGGCATGGACTTCAAGGAAGAGTTCGTGGGCGAGAGCTTCGGGCGCATCAACCGCCAGGAAGCCGACCTGCTGCTCAGCGAACTGGAGAAGTACATCGGCCGCATAGGCGGACAGCGCATCCTGGACGAGCGCATCGACTTCGGCATCATATCGCCCTACAAGGCACAGGTGCAATACCTGCGCGGCAAACTGCGCGGCAGTGCCGTCTTCCGTCCCTACCGCGACCTGCTGAGTGTCAACACCGTGGACGGTTTCCAGGGGCAGGAACGCGACGTCATCTTCATCAGCCTCGTCCGTGCCAACGACGAGGGGCAGATAGGTTTCCTCTCCGACCTGCGCCGCATGAACGTGGCCATGACCCGTGCCCGCATGAAGCTGGTCATTCTGGGCGAAGCCGCCACACTGAGCCGGCATGCCTTTTACAGGAAACTGCTGGAGCACATCAAGAACGACAGCCTATGAGCTTGCGCCACGGAGGACACAAAGCACTGCGTAGTGCCTCAGGATTATCCGGCTCCTCACAGACAGGCCCCATGAAAGGGCACCGCACAGGTCTTCGTTCGAGCGGGCAGAAACAATGCTTTTGCTTGCAGAAGTACGACCTGCACCCTTGTCCCGAATGTCAGCAAACCGTTTTGCGGTTACGGTAGCAACCCGTCTCTCCGTTTGACCGTTTGCCCATGAACAGCCTGCATCCAAGACATTGGGCTGAAGCCGGCCGAAAGAAACTTTATCAGCCTATACGAACAGCATCCTTCCGGAAACAAGAAACGCGGACTTCTGCAAGCCGCGCAAAGCCACCAGGGCTCCGTACGGTCTGCGAAAGTCCGCGTTCCCGCTTAAGGTTGATGAAGAAGTGCGGCATCCGGCCACACCCGCTCAGAGCAAGTCGCCGTACATCTTCAGCCGTCCGCGCAGGGTGGCTATCTCTTTCTGCATCCGGTCCATGCGCTCCAGCAGGTGATGGATGGCATCAATGCCTTCCATGTTGATGGAAAGGTCGTAGTACATGCGGCTGTATCGTTCCACGTCGGGCAGCTGGGAGAAAGACAGGCAGGGCTTTCCCTCATCAAAACAGATGTCTATCAGCCCGTTCTCCTGCAGAAGGTCGATAAACGAAGACTCGATGTGGCATTTGTCACAATAATCGCTGACAATAATCAATTCGTTCTGCATAATCGTTCCGTTTTATTAGTTCATACTTTGAATTTTGCGGAACATCTCCTTCTGCTGTTCCGTCAGGTTGGTAGGCAACTGTACCTGGTAGGTCACTATCAGGTCGCCGGCCTCGCCCTCTTTCTTATAGACAGGGAATCCTTTCCCCTTGAGGCGCACCTTGGTACCGTTCTGCGTACCCGGTTTCACTTTCAGTTTCACCTGTCCGTCCAAAGTATTTACCAACTGCTCACCCCCCAGCAGAGCCGTATAGAGGTCAGTGCTGACATCTACGTAGAGGTCGTCGCCCAAGCGCTTGAACACAGGGTCGTCGGGGATGACAAATGTGATGTAAAGGTCGCCCGCAGGCCCTCCGTTCATGCCCTCGGCTCCGTAGCCCTTCAGCTTGATGACCTGTCCGTTGGCTACGCCCGCAGGGATGGTGATGCGCACCTGTTTGCCGCCGATGGTCAGTATCTGCTTGTGGGTCTGTGCCGCCTCGCGCAGCGAGAGAGTCAGCTCGGCGCTCAAGTCCTGTCCGCGGAAACCCGCACGCGAGCCTTCGCCCCGGCCGCGATGGCCGAACATCTGCTCGAAGAAGTCGGAGAAGCCTCCGGCATTGCTGCCCGTGAACTCCTGTCCGTCCGATGAATACCAGTAGGTGCCGTTGCCGTCCGTACCAAAGCCACCTTGCCCGAAACCGCCAAACCCGGCTCCGCCGGCCTGCTGACGGGCACGCTTCTGTGCCTCGAACTCGTCGGCATGTTTCCAATGCTCTCCGTACTCGTCATACTTCTTTCTCTTTTCCGGATCGCTAAGAACCTCGTTGGCCTCGTTGATGGCCTGAAACTTGTCCTTGGCTGTGGGGTCATTGGGATTCAAGTCGGGATGATACTTGCGCGCCAGTTTCCTGAACGCCTTCTTGATATCATCCTGCGAAGCCTTCTTGTCCACCCCCAGGACTTGGTAATAATCAATATATGCCATATTCTGTATAAATTTATGTTCCAAACTGTCCCGCCCCTTCCCGTCGGGGAAAGAAACGGTTGTCCATTAAAAGAAATAACACATCGGAGCGCCCGGCAGACTTTTAAAACATGCAAACAACCTCTAAACCTTTGCAAAGCCTCAGTGGTCAATAGCAGTTCTTCACAGTCCTGAGCAGTTCATCGATGTCTTCCTCGGTAGTATCGAAAGAGGTCACCAATCTTATTTCGTCGGCGTCCTCATTCCAGAAATAAAAGAAATAATGCTGCAACAATTTGTCAATCACCCGACGGGGCATGGTCAGAAAGAGCTGGTTGCTCTCCACCTTCTGCGTGAACCGCACTGCCGGGAAGTCCTTCAACCCTTCATACAGTTTCCGAGCCATTTCATTGGCATGGCGGGCATTCTTCAGCCACAATTCATCCGTCAGATATGCCGTAAACTGGCAAGACAGATAACGCAGCTTCGAAGCCAGTTGTGCCGACTGTTTCCTGACAAAGCGAGCCTCTTTCTTCAAATCCGGATGAAATACAATCACACTTTCACCTATCATCAGCCCGTTCTTGGTACCTCCGAAACTCAATACGTCTATACCACAGTCCGCCGTCAGTTCCTTAAACGTCAGCCCAAGAGCCGCACAGGCATTGGCCAGGCGCGCACCGTCCATGTGCACATACATTCCGTGTGCGTGTGCCAGTTCCGTGATGGCACGCAGTTCGTCCGGTTTGTATATCGTACCCAGCTCCGTACACTGCGAAAGGTATATGGCTCCCGGCTGGGAATGATGCTGCTCGCCGAAGTGACACAGGTAAGGGCGCAAAAGTTCAGGAGTCAGTTTCCCGTCATGAGTCGCTATGGGTCTGATCTGGCATCCCGTCATACAGGCGGGAGCGCCACACTCGTCCACGTAGATGTGGGCGGTCTCGGCACAAAGTATCAGGTTATAGGGACGTGTACACAGTTGCAGGGCCACGGAGTTGCTGCCTGTTCCGTTAAAGACGAACAAAGGTTCGCAATCGGGTGTAAAGGCTTCACGTATCTTTTCCACGGCTTCTTCCGTCCAGGGATCATCGCCATAACCTACCGCATGATCGCTATTGGCACGGTTCAGTGCATCCATCACCAACGGATGCACACCGGAATTGTTGTCTGATGCAAAACTTCTCATATTCTTATGCTTCATCATTAAAAAAGCCGCGGCATCTTCACAAGGCAAGACACCGCGGCTGCTTTTATACTAATTAATCAGGGGAAATCGGCTGATTACATCATGCCGCCCATGCCACCCATACCGGCGTTCATCGGCATTTCGGGTTTGTCTTCCTTCTTCTCAACGATTACACATTCGGTAGTCAGGAACATACCGGCAATAGAAGCGGCGTTCTCCAAAGCTACACGGGTAACCTTAGCCGGGTCGACTACACCTGCGGCATGCAAGTTCTCGTAAACATCAGTACGTGCGTTGTAACCGAAGTCACCCTTACCTTCACGAACCTTCTGAACAACTACAGCGCCTTCCTTACCAGCGTTGGCACAGATCTGACGGAGCGGCTCTTCGATGGCACGCTTGATGATGTGGATACCGGTTGTTTCGTCGGCATTGTCGCCTTCCAGACCTTCCAGCGATTCCAATGCACGGATGTAAGCTACGCCACCACCCGGCACGATACCTTCTTCGATAGCAGCACGTGTGGCACGCAGTGCATCGTCTACACGGTCTTTCTTTTCCTTCATCTCAACTTCGGAAGCAGCACCTACGTAGAGTACAGCCACACCACCTGACAACTTGGCCAGACGTTCCTGCAACTTCTCACGGTCGTAGTCGCTCTTCGTAGCGGCAATCTGAGCCTTGATCTGTTCGCAACGTTCCTTGATGTTTTCCTTGTCGCCGGCACCGTTTACGATGGTCGTATTGTCCTTCGTGATGGTAACCTTCTCGGCAGTACCCAACATCTCGATGGTAGCCTGTTCCAGTTTCAAGCCCTTTTCTTCGCTGATGACTACACCACCGGTCAGTACGGCGATGTCTTCCAGCATTTCCTTACGACGGTCGCCAAAGCCCGGAGCCTTCACGGCGCAAATCTTCAGCTGGCTACGCAGACGGTTCACTACCAAGGTAGTCAAAGCCTCGCTGTCAACATCTTCGGCGATGACCAACAGAGGACGGCCAGTCTGTACGGCAGGTTCCAGAATAGGCAGGAAGTCTTTCAGGTTCGAAATCTTCTTATCGTAAATCAGGATGTAAGGTTTCTCCATCTCACATTCCATCTTTTCCGTATTCGTTACGAAGTAAGCCGACAAGTAGCCACGGTCGAACTGCATACCTTCTACCACGCCGATGGTTGTGTCCGTACCCTTAGCCTCTTCGATGGTGATGACACCGTCCTTGGAAACCTTACGCATGGCATCTGCAATCAGTTTACCGATGACGGGGTCGTTGTTGGCAGATACGGTACCTACCTGTTCAATCTTGTCGTAGTTGTCGCCAACCATTTCCGACTGAGCCTTAATGGATTCAACCACCTTGGCAACGGCCTTGTCGATACCGCGCTTGATGTCCATCGGGCTTGCACCGGCAGTAACGTTCTTCAAGCCTTCGGCTACAATGGCCTGAGCCAGTACGGTAGCGGTTGTCGTACCGTCACCTGCGTCGTCGCCGGTCTTCGAAGCGACTTCCTTTACCAGCTGTGCACCGGTGTTCTGGTAAGCGTCAGCCAGTTCGACTTCCTTCGCTACAGTCACACCATCCTTTGTGATGTGGGGAGCACCGAACTTCTTTTCGATGATGACGTTACGTCCTTTCGGGCCCAGTGTTACCTTAACAGCGTTAGCCAGTGTGTCAATACCCTTCTTCAATTGGTCGCGGGCATCAATGTTGAATAATATCTCTTTTGCCATAATAATCTAAATTTTAAAAGTTAATTGTTCAGTTGGTGAGTAGACAAGTCTACAAGTTAACGGGGAAGAAACTTCTCGTAGTCTGAAACCTTGTTCCCTTGTCCCTCAAATCAGTTTATCCCAGTACAGCGAGTACGTCGCTCTGACGCATGATCAGATATTTAGTACCGTCGAGTTCGATTTCAGTACCTGCGTATTTGCCGTAGAGTACATGGTCACCAGCTTTCAGTACCATCTCTTCGTCTTTCGTACCGTTACCGGCTGCAATCACTTCACCCTTCAGGGGTTTCTCTTTTGCTGTATCAGGAATGATGATACCGCCGATTGTCTTCTCTTCTGCAGGTGCAGGGAGTATCAGAACTCTGTCTGCCAATGGTTTAATGTTCATAGTTCTTTTGTTTTTATATGTTATACATTGTTTCATTGCTTTTGCCTGCTTGGCGCAGGCGAAAAAGGATATACGAAAAGCGTGCCAAAACAGAAGTCGGCGGCTTTGGCAGGACATGACTGACAAAATGGCGTGATGTGTATGACAGGATGCTTGCAGAAACGGGAAAGGCACCAACTGCCCGCCTGAAGAATGTGCAGACTAAGGGGGGGATAACCACCGATACCCATGCCCCGTTTCACCCCTTCACTGTTGTCCGTTTCACCTGTCCGGCTCCAAATGGCTTCACGCCTTCACAAGGCCGCAATCTGCTAACAGCCAATCGGTTTCGGTGAATCATCCGTTTCAAGGCATCTGTCACCCGACAGGTGCAACCGCGCTTACGTTGTGTGTGTCCCTCCCTGTAAAGCGGTGAGACATGAAGATTCACATCATCTACCTGTATGTCAGCATCGGAGATTGCATGTGAACCCGTGAAGGATGTTTCTGGAAAAATAAAGCCAAAGGAAGACAAGGCCTGCTTTCACCCCTCTTCCGGCCCCAAGAGTATGTTTCATCGACCGTACGGAGAGGCTTGCAACGCTGCCGAGCCATGCAAGTACGGAGCGCGAGCCGTGCAAGCATTGACCGCAAACGACACAAGCATGGTAGACGGGCCGTACAAGCATCTCACTGATTCGGAGCTGTCCGAACCATGCGTGCACATTTTCAGCCGCAGAAGCATACATTTGTATTTCTGTCTTATACGGGCGGCCTGACTTTACAGACGAAGTCCACTGGAAACAATGGCATTCATATCATCTGCGGCCGAAAGATTCTTCTTGCCTTTCTTCGCACGCCTTTGGGACGGAACCCAAATTCCAACTACCTATAAGTAATCAACAAACTACCTATAAGTAGTTGGGCAATTACTTATAGGTAATTGGATAACTACTTATAGGTAGTTCACAGTCTCTATTCCTGCTGACAGAGCGGGTTTGCAGCCATTAACTATCCACTTGTCGAACCGTAAGCTTACGGGTACCCCCAGCCGTTAGCTATCCACTTCAAAGCCCTCTTTTGAATAGTTTTTAATCCCATTTTAAACCCGTTATCGCACAGATTCATTGCAGATTCCGAAAGGACTCAGAATCATCAGGAATCTTAGCAAAAGGCTCTCTTGCCCGAATGTCGGAGTAATTTCAACAAAGAAGTACGAACTCAGCACGAAAAAACGCCTGCCCTATTCGAGCAGACGTTCTATCGTATTTGCTTCCCAGAAAGCTTTGGTGGAGTGTACCATCGAGCTGCCCATATAGAGCAGGAATAAAATAGCGATGACAATCATCAGGATGCCTATCAAGGCATTGTGTTTTTCTTGCTTGAATTCTACTGAAACCATACATACCTCCTTTTTTGTACAAAAGTAAAAGCAGGTGATTACAATCCGCCTACAACGCTGTTACAAATATAGCAATTTTTCGCAAAAAGAAGATATATATTCCCCAAAAATGAAACAAAAAATGTCAAATATATTATTCAGCTACCTCCATGCGCATTTCTCATTGAACACAGCGGCTCTATCACCAGACAAGGACAATCCACATAAACTCAAGTTTCAGTTTTACCGATTTGCAAATCGACGAAGTCAAACTTGCAGGAGTTAGAGGAGTTAGAAGGAGTTATCGCCGCCAGGGCGGGCTTAGAAGTTAAAGGCCAATAGACTTGTTACTGCCCATTTTTCCTTTTGCAAGACTATCGGCTTTAACTTCCAACAGGGCAAAGCGAAGTGATAACTTCTATAACTTCTTACCTTCTAACAAAATATCGAACCCGAAACTTGAGTTAAGTATAAACTGTCTACTTGCCGACAGAAGCAGCAACTTTGACAAAGCTCTTGCCTGCCCACTTCATGCTGTACCAACGGCGCACGAAGATGGCACCACGAATGTTTTCGTCCAGCAGGAAGGCCGTCCACATGCCGCAAATGCCCCAACCCAGAGGGATGCCGAAGAGATAACCCAAGCCAACTGCCACACTCCACTGCACAACCAGCCCCACGTAGAAAGGATAGTTGACATCGCCCGCCGAGCGCAGGGCGGCAGTGGCGAAGATGTTGATGGGGCGGCCCACTTCGAGCAGAATGTCAATGAACAGAATGAGGACACCCAAGTGTATGATTTCGGGGTTGGAGGTGAGCCAGCCCAAAATGCTGTGTCCGCACAGGGCTATAACGGCGGAAAGGAGGACGGTGATGCTCACCGAGCGCTTCATGACGTACTTGCCCATGAGGAAGGCCGCGCGGGGTTTTCGTTCGCCAATCAGATGGCCGATGCAGATGGCTCCGCCCTGCGCCATGGAGATGCTGAACAGGTAGCCGAACATGACGATGTTGACACAATACGTACGCGTGGCAAGCGCCTCGACACCCAGCATGTTGATGAAATAAGTGATAACCACCTGCGAGAAGTTATACGACAACTGTTCGCCGGCGGAAGGGAGACCTATCCTCATCAGATTCTTCAGTTCCACACAGGGGAAGGGACGGAAATAGGCCAGCGGGAAACGCGAGATGTGCTTGCGGAACAGAATAATGAAAAGCAGCACCATGGCCACGCCGCGGCTGAAGGCAGTCGAAATGGCCGCACCCTCCACGCCCAACTCGGGAAACCCGAAACGGCCGAAGATGAGCGAATAGTTGCCCGCAATGTTCAGTATGTTGACCACGACGGTGACCAGCATGGGATAGATGGCCTTGTTGGCGCTGCGCAAGGAAGCGGAAAGTGTCAGGGAAAGTGCCTGAAAGAACGCGAAGGCTCCCACGATGCGCATGTAGGCCAGTCCGTCGCCCATCAGTTCCGAAGTGAGCCCCATCAGACGGAGGATAGGACCGGCACAGGCGTAAAGCAAAAGGCTGACGGTGACGCCCACCGCAAAATTGACCAGCAAAGAGACTCCCACCACCTGCACCACCTTCTTGTGCAAGCGGGCACCCAGGTACTGGGAACAGAGCACGGAAGTGCCCAGGTTGATGACTTCAAAGACCAGAAAAGTAAGTGTAATAATCTGGTTGACCAGCCCCACAGCGGCCACACTGTTGTCCGAATGACGGCTCAGCATGACGGTGTCTACCGCACCCAGCATCATGATGAGCAATGTTTCAATAAATATCGGGGCGGCCAGCTTGGCCAGCCGCCGTTTCAGACTTTCCTGTTGTATCATTCTGTTTTGTCCATAAAAAAGACGGAAAGTTGAAAGCTGAAATGGAGGGGATGTCATTTCTCCCCGCTTGTCAGCTTTCAACCTTCAGCCTCCAACTATCCACACAGGCCGAAGCCCGCTCTCTCCTGCGGTCCTTACTTGCGTAAGGCTTCCACCAGCTCGTCTACGGACATCGGCCGCTGTTCGCCGGTCTCCATGTTCTTCAGCGTCACCTTGCCTTCGTTCATTTCGTTCTCGCCCACCAGCGCCACGAAGGGAATGCCCTTGGCGTTGGCATAGCCCATCTGCTTCTTCATCTTACTGGCGTCGGGGAAGATTTCGGCACGAATGCCTGCCGCGCGCACCTTTGCCAGCGCCTGCATGGAGAAGGCGGCCTCGCGCTCGCCGAAGTTGATGAAGAGCAGCTGCGTGCCGTTCACGGCCTCCTTCGGATAGAGGTCCAGCTGGTTGAGCACGTCGAAGATGCGGTCGGCACCAAACGAGATGCCCACGCCGCTGACGCCTGCCATGCCGAATACGCCTGTCAGGTTGTCATAGCGTCCGCCGCCTGTGATGCTGCCTATCTGCACGTCCAAAGCCTTCACCTCGAAGATGGCGCCCGTGTAGTAGTTCAGGCCACGTGCCAGGGTGAGGTCCAGTTCAATCTCGTTCTTCAGGCCAAGCGCCTTCAGCGTGGAGAGGATGAACTCGCTCTCCTCCACACCCTTCAGTCCTGTCTCGCTGGCGGCCAGCACTTCCTTCAGCGTGGCCAGCTTCTCCTCGTTCGAACCGCTCAGCAGGATGATGGGCTGCAGTTTGGCGATGGCCTCGTCGCCGATGCCCTTCTCGCGCAGTTCGGCGTTCACATTGTCCAGCCCTATCTTGTCCAACTTGTCGATGGCTACGGTGATGTCCACAATCTTGTCCGCCTCGCCGATGATTTCGGCAATGCCTGAGAGAATCTTGCGGTTGTTAATCTTGATGCACACGCGGATGCCGAAACGGCTGAAAACGGTGTCGACAATCTGCATCAGTTCCACCTCGTTCAGCAGCGAATCGCTGCCCACCACGTCGGCGTCGCACTGGTAGAACTCGCGGTAGCGTCCCTTCTGCGGACGGTCGGCACGCCAGACGGGCTGAATCTGATAGCGCTTGAAGGGGAAGGTCAGTTCGTCGCGGTGCATCACCACATAGCGCGCAAAAGGTACGGTCAAGTCATAGCGCAAGCCTTTCTCGCAGAACTTGCAGGCCAGGCGGGCTGCATTGCGGCTCAGCAATTCCTCGTCCGTCAGGCCT
This sequence comes from uncultured Bacteroides sp., assembly GCF_949298305.1. Classification (GTDB taxonomy): domain Bacteria; phylum Bacteroidota; class Bacteroidia; order Bacteroidales; family Bacteroidaceae; genus Bacteroides. The sequence continues at coordinate 23,490 of NZ_CASFWU010000024.1, forward strand.
GAAAAGTAGTCGCCCGAGTTCTGTATCTTGAACAAGAGCTTGTCGCCCTCCTCGCCATACTTGCCCATCAGCGTAGAAAGCATTTCCATGGCGGGTGTCTCTATCTGCTGGAAGCCATAGAGGTGATAAACCTCGCGAATGGTGTTGAATATATAGTTGCGCTTCGCCATCTCTACAGGCGAAAAGTCACGGGTTCCTTTCGGAATACAAGGTTTTGCTGCCATATTCGTATCGGTTACATTGATTTTCTATTTTTCGGACGGCAAAGTTACTTCATTTTATCGGAAAACACAATGTTCGGCTGCTTTTCGTCAAACATCCCCTTCCTTTTTGGATTTACCACAGAGGGACAAATAGTGGTTAGCGGTGAGCGGTTAACGGTTAGTATTACCCCAAACTCTGAACTCTAAATTCTGAACTCTGAACTCATTGGGCGGAAGCCTGAGGAGCCTCGGTGTAGTTATAAACTTTCAGGTTGGATATCCGGCTCTTGAAGGCGCCTGCCTTTTGCAGAGGGAACACCAGCGTGCGCACGTAGTTCATGGAATCCTTGCCGGCGTTGAAGTAACGCTTCCGGATGTCCATCTTCTCGACGAGACGGCCGTCTACGAAGAGCGAAGTGGAGCGGTTGTCTCCCTTGACCTGCACATTCATCTTCTCGCCCGGATAGGGACGGTAGTTGAACGTATTCAGATAGCCGTCGCGGGCAAAGCCAAACATCCCGCCCACAGGGTCGGCAAGGTAAAAGACGGCATTGTCCGAACGGAACAGCTCGGTGCCGGGCGCTTCGGGGGCTGCCTCCAGGTCGAAGCTGACGGTATAGTCATAGCCAATCTCGGGATAGGGCAATGACTCGCCTGAGCGAACTTCGGCGGCCTGGTAGACCAAGGCGGGTCCGCGTCCGATGCGTGCCAGCTGATTGACTCCCGGAGCCTCGCTCAACGAGCGGCGCAAGCGGTCAAAGTCGGCATAGGGCACGGTGACCTGCGCCCCCCACGTCTTTGCCGACAAGGTCTGCAAGGCGGGGAAAAGGCGGTGGTGGATGTCCTTGACGGAGATGCCGTTGCCCACATGGTCGTTCCACACGGCAAACATGCCTCCCAGAATGGCGGGGTCCTTCTCCTCGAAGACGGCCTTGGCCACCTGTGCGGGCGTCCAGTTGTTATAGAGGTATTCGGTGTTCAGATAGTCGTGATAATAGCCTGCCGCAGGGACGATGTAAACCAGGCCGTCGGGGATGCTGATGAGCTTGTAGCCCTGCTCCGCCATCGCCTTGGGGTCGGCATAGCCGTTATACCAGGCACTCATGATGACATTTTCCGCCTTGACAGGCGTGTCGCCCGCCGCATGGGTCAGCGCGCCCCACACGCAGGCCTGCTTGCCATAGCTCTCCACCAGGCGGATGTAGCGGTCGGTGAAGGCGCGGAACTTCTCCACCACGTCCTTCTTCTTGTTGGAATACTCGTCGGTGCCGATGTGGACACGAGGGCCGCAGAATACAGGCTCGTCGCCTTCCAGATATTCCTTGAAGAGGGCGTCCATGAACGTATAAGTCTCGGGATTGAACAAGTCCAGGTGGTCCATGCCATACTCACGGCTGCCGATTTCGGGCTTGTAGTGGGAGAAGGCCAGGGTATGGGCGGGCGCGTCTATCTCGGGGATGATCTCGACGAACTGCGAGGCGGCCTCCTTCTGGAAGTCGATGAACTCGCGCTTGGTGTAGTAGCCGTCGCGGGCTGTCAGGCCCGGATAGGTGTCGCACTCCAGGCGGAAGGCGGCGTAGGTGCGGCCCCAGTCATGGCCATAGAACTGCTTGAAACCGTTGTCGTTGAGGTGTATCTGAAGGGTATTCATCTTATAGTAGGCCATCACCTTGACCAGGTCGCGCAGATAGGGCATGGGGATGAACTTGCGGCCGCAATCCATCATGAACCCGCGCAGGGCGTAGTCGGGATAGTCGCGTATCTGTCCTCGCGGCAGGCTGCGGAGGGAGTCCTGCTCGCTGAGCTGGAGCAGGGTGCGGGTGGCCCAGTAGACACCCGCCTCGCGGGGGGCGGAGACGGTGACGCTGCGGTCTATGCGGACGGCATAGCCTTCGTCGCCCAGCTTCTTGTCGCCCTTCAGGGTCAGGAAAATGTCGCCGGGGCGGGGTTTACCCTCGTCCACGCGGAGGGCGGTGCCGAACATCTGTTCGTAGTCGGCCGCAAACGCCTCGGCCACAGCACGCAGGGAGGGCTGTCCACAGACGACGCGCATGTCGGCAGCGGGCAGGAAACGGCCTTCGGCTCCCTTCCACTCCTTCAGCTCGGGGATGACAAAGGGCTTCTCATTGCGGGCATACAGCCCCAACTGCACAGAAAGGAAAAGAACGAGGCACAGGGCACGGGCAAAAGAAAAAAAGGTGTTCATCATACAGGGAGATAGTTTAAAGTTAACAAAAAGACAACGGCGGTTGTCCAAAACGATGCAAATATACAAAAAGTAGGAAACAAAAAAAAGAGGGTGCGCCAGGAATCGGAGAAGAAAACCCTTTCTCCATCCCGGCGCGCCCTCCCACTCTATTGTCAAAACTAAAAGTGGCTGACATTTTGTAGTTTTTTAGGCACGGAATTACACGGAAATTCGCGGATTATTATTCTTCTTTCTCCGTGTTATCCGCGTAATCCGTGCCTAAAGGAAAGCAGCTTCTTATTAATTTGACGACCTTGAAGATTAGTCGCGGCGGCCCATGAAAATCATGATGTAGTAAATGAGCGTGGCCAGCGAGCCGAGGGCGGCCACCACGTAGGTGTAGGCGGCAGAGCGGAGGGCGTCTTCGGCCTTATCGTGGTTAAAGGCATTGGTGATGCCGCTGGCGCTGAGCCAAACCAGGGCGCGCTTGCTGGCGTTGATTTCCACCGGCAGGGTGACGAAGCTGAACAGCGTAGTGGTGGCAAAAAGGATGATACCGGCCAACAGCAGCCCGGGGAAAGAATTAATCAGCAAGATACCCGCCAGGAGCACCCACGTCATGATGTTGGAGGCAAACGAAACCACCGGCACCAGTTTGCTGCGCAGCGTGAGGGGGGCGTAGGCACGGGCGTGCTGGAGGGCGTGTCCGCATTCGTGGGCAGCCACGGCGGCGGCCATGATGCTGTTGCTGCTGTAGACGCTCTCGCTGAGGTTCACCGTCTTGTTGGCGGGGTTGTAGTGGTCGGTCAGGTGTCCGGGCGTGTGGGTCACCTGCACGTCGTAGATGCCGTTGTCGTTAAGCATCTTGCGTGCCACGTCGGCGCCCGTCATGCCGTTGCCCGTAGGTATCTTGGAGTACTTCTTGAACTTGCTCTGCAGGTTCATCTGCACCAGCCAGCTCACCACAGCCACACCGATAAATATAATCCATTGCAATCCTATCATTCCAGTTCCCATAATTTTGTCTTTTCGTTAAATGAATAATTAGTGTTTTAATAAAGTAAGTAACAAACAGTTTGCCAAATATAAGGGAAGATGTCCAAAACAGCATAAGATTTAACACAGATTATGGATTTTGTCGAACATTTTCCGAACAATGTACAGCAGCTTAAAACGATAAACAGCTAACAGACAAGATGTTGGGCAAACACGAATGTACACCACCCGTCCGCGGGAGCTTTTCAGAAAGCCCTTACCTTTGCGGTCGCAATCCGTTTTTACCAACAACAGCGACAATCATGACACCTAAACTCTTAACTGCCATTATTGCATTCACCGCCCTCGCTACATCCGCCCACGGATACGAGACAACGCAAACCGACAGCCTCCGAGACGACGCTTCCTCCCGATGCAGCCGGAAGGAGGCCTTCGACCGCAACTTCTCATACATGGGCCTGCCCCTCATCGTGTCCGGCCTCGTCATCAAGGAGCAGAACACCCACTTCCGCACCCTGCGCAACCGTTTCGAGCCCACCTTCCACCGCCGCTACGACGACTACACCCAATACCTGCCGCTGGCCACAGCCTGGGGACTGAAGCTGGCTGGAGTGGAGAGCCGCAGCTCGTGGGGCGAAATGGCGGTGAGCAACCTGTTTTCGGCCGCGCTGATGGCGGGCATGGTCAACTCGCTGAAGTACACCGTCAAGGAAAGGCGGCCCGACGACTCGGCCGACAACTCCTTCCCCTCGGGCCACACAGCCACGGCCTTCCTCTGCGCCACCATCCTGCACAAGGAGTATGGCGCGCGGAGCCCCTGGTACAGCATAGGCGGCTACACGCTGGCAGGACTGACGGGCATCACCCGACAGCTGAACAACCGCCACTGGATAGGCGACGTGCTGGTGGGGGCAGGCATCGGCATCCTCTCTGCCGACCTGGGCTACTTCTTCAGCGACCTGATTTTCAAGCCGGAATACACGGACAGAGGACGGGAGACGGACTTCGGCCGCTACGACGCACCTTCTTTCCTGGCTTTCAACATGGGCGCGGCCACTGGGCCAAGAAGCCTGAAGGCCGCCGAAATCTACGACCACGAACACGGCTCGTCGCTCGGCATGAGGCTGCGGACGGGGACGAGCACCGTGGTCAGCGTAGAGGGAGCCTGGTTCTTCAACACCTACGTGGGCATAGGCGGACGGCTGAAGGTATCGACCACTCCGCTGACGGCCGACATTCCTCCTGCCAATCTGAAGCGCTTCGACATGGACGGCGACCGGAAAGAAGGCGCACCTGTCAATATGTTTCTACTGAAAGGGCTGGGTTCCGACCACCTGGGCATCTTCGACGTGGACTTGGGCGTCTACCTCTCCTACCCCCTCAGCCGACGGATGCTGGTGGGCACCAAAGTGCTGATGGGCAGAAGGCTGACCGCAGACTTCAGCCTGAACTCCGTCTGCCGCATCAACCCGCAGATATTCGACCGCAACCGGGTGAGCGAAGCCGACTACAACCGCTACTACCGCGACGACGTGGAGTACTACCTCCGTCAGGAAGGTCTGACGGCAGCGGACTTGAGGGAAGCGGAGTTTGTGGACGAAGAGTTTCTGAAAATCAGGAAAAGCAGCGTACACAAGGTGGGGACGGGCGTCTGGCTGACCTACCGATACAAGAAGAATGCGGCCTTCAGGCTCTATGCGGACTATGACTTTGCCGCCCCGCGCCTGACCTACGAGCTGAAAAACTCGTGGACGGACGAGCAGGGCGAAAGGGAACTGCGCACGTACAGCCAAAGGACGGCCATGCACAACGTCACGCTGGGCGCCTCCATCGGGTTCGTGTTTTGAGCGGATTCACCACAGAGGACACAGAGTCTCACAGAGTTTTTATTTAAACGCAGATTGACGCAGATTAGCGCAGATTAGAAAACTTAAGTTTCGGATTTAATATTTCTCTGGTAGTTAAGAAGTTAAGAAGTTAAGGAGTTAAGCCAATACATTGTGAGCTGTTCGTTTTTCTATTGGCTTTTAACTTCTAAGCCCGTCTAAGACGGGCGATAACTCCTTTTAACTCCTTTAACTCCCGCAAGTTTCGGTAAAACCGAAACTTGAGTTAGAAAAATAATAATCTGTGGTCATCGGTCCCGTCTGTGTCATCTGTGTGCCAAGCCTCCACGCCGCACGGCATACTAACCACTCACCACTAACCGTTAACCGCTAACACTCACTCCAGCAGCAGCTCAATCACCGTGTCCGTATCGGTGGGCACTTCGCCCAGCAGCAGCGTGATGCCGCCGTCCACCTTCTTGAACTTCACCGGCTTCTTGTCCACAAAGGCAAAGGCACGTTTCACCTGCCTGCCCTCCAGCGGCAGGAAGAGGGCCTTGTCCTGCAAGTCGAGGATGTGGACAAAGAGGCGGTTGCCCTTCTGGGTGGTGACACCCCAGGGATGGGGAGCCACGCAGCCGCCACGGGTGCCGTAGATGGTCTCGCCATAAACCTTCATCCACTCGCCCATCTCGGCCAGGCGCTGCACGGCCACTTCGGGCAGGCATCCGTCCGGCTGCGGGCCCACGTTCATCAGCAGGTTGGCATCCTTGCCGGCCGCCTTCACCAGGTAGTGTATCAGCGTCTTGGTGGACTTATAGTTCTGGTCGGTAATCTTGTAGCCCCACATGCCGTTCATGGTCTCGCACGTCTCCAGCGGCAGGGCGCTGATGTCCTGCCCCGAGAGTCCGGCCTTGTTCTCGCCCGGCAGGTCGCGCTCGAAGATTTGGATGTCCTCGCCCTCGAAGGGCACCTGGTGGTGGTTGTTGCCTATCAGGCAGGCGGGCTGCAGCTTGTGGATGAGCGCATACTGTTCGGGCAGCTGCCAGTCGAAGTCAGGGTTCTGGTCCTGGTCCCACAGGCCGTCGAACCAGATGGCGCCAATCTCGCCGTAGTTGGTCAGCAGCTCGGTCAGCTGGTTGTTCATGAATCGGTAGTAGCTGGGCCAGTCGCCCGCGGGGTTGGGCCGGCCGGTGCCCCGTCCCGTCCTGCCCCACGGGGCATCCTCGCGATACCAGTCGATGTGCGAGTAGTAGAGGTGCAGGCGGATGCCCTGCTTGTGGCACTCGTCGGCCAGCTCCTTCAGCACGTCGCGCTTGAAGGGGGTGGCGTCCACAATGTTGTAGTCGGAATACTGGGTGTCGAACATCGAGAAGCCTTCGTGGTGGCGGGTCGTGAAGCAGATGTACTGCGCTCCCGACGCCTTGATGGCGGCCACCCACCGGGCGGCATCGAACTTGGCGGGATAGAAGCCGCCTGCCAGTTTGGCATACTCCTTATAGTTCAGGTCGTTGTTGGTCATGGTCCATTCGCCCGTGGCCAGCATGGCATACAGGCCCCAGTGGAGGAAGATGCCGAACTTCTTGTCCCTGAACTCCTGGCGCGACTTCAGGTTCTCTGCCGAAGGAGCATAATTCTGGGCACGCAGGGGGAAGGCGAGGCTGCCCAGCAGCAAAACGAAAGCTAACAGATGTGTTTTCATAAATTATCTTTTTAGTATAACAGGTCTGCAAAGTTAATGAAAGCCGGCGGAATTGCACGAGCCCAATCGGGGTGAAATATCTGCCCTCTCCAATTCCGCGTGTCGGTTTTCCGGGTTCATGAGGGGGGGGCAAGAAACGGCTTCGGGGGCTTGCAAGCATTTCCCTTTCCCCTCCCCAGCAAAGATACGTACAACCGGACGAAGAGCCAAAAACGAGGCACCGGAAACAAGTGAAAATCTGTTAAAAACAAGCGGTAGTCGCATTAAATATTGTTAACCACCTGCAAGACAGGGGGATGCGCAAGAAAAACGTGATATCCCTCTCCCGTACGGGAGCGAATGGTTCGTCCGCACATTCAGGAAACAATCCGCATTTCCGCCCGCACTTCAATAAATATATACATTCCAACATTTTTCCCCAATGACAGTAATGACAGATGACAGATGACAGTTTGTTATTTTAGGCTTTTACGCTTGGATGAAGAGGAATGTTAATTATTTTAATATTATATATATTATATATTATAT
>NZ_CASFWU010000025.1 GCF_949298305.1 uncultured Bacteroides sp.
GACCTACGACAACCAGTGGACGCACTCGTTCTCCTACTACTCCGAGGTCATCGGCAGCAGCAGCGACTACATCGTCCCCGACCAGTTTGCCCACAACCTGTCGCTGACCTACAGTCTGAAGAGCGGCCGCTACAACTTCTCCGTGGAGTGCCGCAACCTGACCGATGCCGACCTGTACGACAACTTCAGCCTCCAGAAGGCCGGACGTGCCTTCTACGGCAAGATACGGGTACAATTTGGCGACTGACAATGGCACAAGCAGCCGCCTTGTAGTTGCCAAGGTACTGACTTGTGGGTGTAGAAGCAGCACTTGGATGTATAATCGTCTGCTTGATTCTTATAATCATGTTACTTGATTCCTATAATCATGTTACTTGATTCTCATAATCATGTTACTTGATTTCTATAATCATGTTACTTGATTTATATCTTTCCAGCACTCCAATCACATCAAGGCAGTACATGGAAGACGACAAAGCAGTGACTTGTACGTGACGATACGCAGTTAAGCAACATTGAAACAAATATCAGAACCAATTAAACAGAAGAGAAAGATGAAAAAGAACCACTTACTTGCAGGCCTCTTTGCCGCCACACTGGGCGGCATGGCCCTCGCTTCCTGCTCGGAAGACGAACCGAACAACCCCGGCAACGGCGCCGGAACCTCCACCGGAAACTACGTGATAGCCGCCACCGTGACCAGCAGCAGCACCGACACCTACGTGCTGCTGACCGCCCCCTCGCTGGACGAAGGCGAAGTGACCACCCAGGGCAACGGTCTGGTGAACGAAGGCGCCACCTACTGGGTGTTCTACGGCAACCGCTATCTTTATGCCCTCAACTACAACCAGGGCGAGGCAGGCACCACGCAGTCCTTCGTCCTGAACGCCGCCGGCGCGCTGCAGAAGCGTTCGCAGGAGTACTACGTCAACCGCTTCACCACCTACGGCTACTATGACAAGTACATCATGACCACCTCCACGGGCGACGGCCCCACCGGTCTGAAGGACGAGAACGGCTACGTGCCCCAGTCGTTCCTGGCCTCCTACCTCGACGTGGAGAACCAGACCTATACCAGCAACTCCGTCACCGCCTCGACGCCCTTCCTCTCCGAGAACTTCCTGGGCAACGGCGAGTACGTCACTCTGGCCGGACTGGCGCAGGTGGGCTCCCGGCTCTACGCCGCCGCCGTGCCCATGGGCCTCAGCCAGTACGGCTGCATGCAGCGGGACGACGACGGCAATCCCCACAAGTGGGTGCGTCCCGGCTATGAGGACCTCATCAAGACCGAGTCAGGCGGCAGTGGCAGCGGCTCCTACGACAAGGACGAGCTGCAGTGGACGCAATACCCCGACGAGTGCTGGATGGCCATCTTCACCGACCATACCCTGACGGACTACAAGCTCATCCGGACCGACAAAATCAGCTACGCCTGCGGCCGCAACCGCTCGCAGTACTACCAGATGAACTGGCTGGCGGACGACGGCTACATGTACGTGTTCTCGCCCTCCTACGCCAAGACCATGAAGGACAGCCGCCAGCAGACCACCCTGCCCGCCGGCGTGGTGCGCATCAACATCGCGGCCGAGGCTTTCGACGAGGCCTACTACTACAACCTGGAGGAGAAGGCCGGCGGTGCCTCCTTCCTGCGCAGCTGGTACGTGGGCGGCAACTACTTCCTGCTGCTGATGTACGACAAGCCCATCACCGATTCGGACAAGGTAGCGAACCGTTTGGCCGTCTTTAACGTTACTAATGGAGAGCTCTCCTTCGTCAGCGGCCTCCCGGCGGACGTGAGCGGCTTCGGCAACACGCCCTACATGGAGAACGGAACGGCCTACATCGCCGTCACCACCTCCTCGGGCTATCCGGCCATCTACCGCATCGAGCCCTCGACGGCCACGGCCCACAAGGGACTGGTGGTGAAGGCCACTTCGCTCAACGGCGTGGGGCGTCTGGAGAGTGAGTAAAACATGATTTAACCACAGATGGCACAGATGCGACGAGATAGGCACGGATACTCAATCTGTGTGAATCTGTCCGGTCTGTGTCATCTGTGGTCCATTCCTAATTCAACCTATGCAATGAGAAAAGCATTCCGCAACATTCACCTGTGGCTGTCCGTCCCGTTCGGACTGATTATCACGCTTGTCTGCTTCTCCGGCGCCATGCTCGTGTTCGAGCGGGAAGTGACGGAGTGGGGGCGTCCCGAAGTATTCAATGTCGACCCCCAGGGCCGCCGTCCCCTGCCGGTGGACGAGGTCGTCGCCCGCGTCTCCGCCACGCTGCCCCCTGACGTCACGGTGACGGGCATCACCGTCTTTTCCGACCCCACGAAGGCATGGCAGCTGCCCCTGTCCCGGCCGTCGCGCACATCGGTCTATGCCAATCCCTATACGGGCGAGGTCACGGGCCGTTCGGGCCGTCTGCCCTTCTTTGCCTCCATGTTCAGCCTGCACCGCTGGCTGTTGGACAGCCGCCCCTCGGGCGACGGTGTCTTTTGGGGCAAGCTGGTGGTGGGCGTCAGCACGCTGCTGTTTGTCCCGATGCTCGTCTCGGGCGTCGTCGTCTGGTGGCCGCGGACGCGGCGGGCGTTGGCCGGCAGCCTGAAGATACGTGTCCGCAAGGGTTGGCGCTGCTTCTGGTACGGCCTGCACGCGGCGGGCGGCATGTATGCGCTCCTGCTGCTGCTCGTCATGGCACTGACGGGGCTCACATGGTCCTTCGGCTGGTATCGCACGGGCTTCTATGCCCTTTTCGGTGTGGAGGCCAAGCCGGGTATGGGCCACGGCAACGCGGCAGTTCATGCCAGGCAGAAAGGCAGCGGCAAGGAACGGCGCGGGCAGCAGCCGGAACTCCGCACCGCCTGCTGGCAGGAAGTCTATGACCGCCTGCGGCAGGAGAATCCCGATGCCGCGCAGATTACCATTGCCGACGGCACGGCCAGCATTCCCGCCAACCGTTTCGGCAACACCCGCGCTTCGGACCGCTATACCTTCGACCCCCACACCGGCGAGCTGACCGGCAGCACGCTCTACCGCACCCTGGACAACTCCGGCAAGATACGCGGCTGGATTTACTCCCTGCACACCGGCAGCTGGGGCGGACTGCTGACCCGTTTGCTCTGGTTCGCGGCTGCCCTGCTGGGCGCCACCCTGCCGCTGACGGGCTACTACCTGTGGCTGAAGCGGCTGGTGCGCAAGCGGGCAGAGTGACAAAAATAGTGAAACCTGCTCCGGGTTTCAAACCGAAAGAAGGGTTCGTGTGTTTCCTGTACATACGAACCCTTACTTTATATTCAGTTAAGAAAATGGAGACTAACATGTTTTGTTATCAATGTCAGGAGACGGCCGGCGGAAAAGCCTGCGTCCTGAAAGGTGTGTGTGGTAAAGAAAGTCGGACGGCGCAGTCCATGGACCTGCTGTTGTTCGTGGTCAAAGGCATCTCGGTGGCGGCCGATGCTCTGCGCCGGGCAGGCTGCATGGTTCCCGACGAGGTGAATGTCTTTGTGGTGGACGCGCTGTTTGCCACTGTCACCAATGTCAATTTCGATGATGAAAGCATCCTCCGGCGGGTGGACGGCGCCATCGTCCTGCGCGACGGGCTCATCAGCGAGGCCGAGCGCCACCATGTGGTCCTGCCGGACATCGACGAGCTGAACTGGCGCGGCCGCCGCGAAGACTACGCCGAGAAGGCGCGCCGCGTGGGGGTGCTCAGCGAGGCCGACGAAGACATCCGCTCGCTGAAGGAGCTGGTGATGTACGGCCTGAAGGGCATGGCGGCCTATCACGACCATGCCATGCGCCTGGGAGCCGACAATGCCGACGTGCATGCCTTCCTGCAGCAGACGCTGGCCAAACTGGCCATCTGTACCCTGACGGTGGAGGAGTGGGTGTCGCTGGTGCTGGAGACGGGCCGCTGGGGGGTGAAGACCATGGCTCTGCTGGACGGCGCCCATACGGCCGCATACGGCAGTCCCGAGGTGACGAAGGTGAACCTGGGCGTCAGAAACCGGCCGGGCATCCTCGTCAGCGGTCACGACCTGAAAGACCTGGAGCAGCTGCTGGAGCAGACCCGCGACACGGGCATCGACGTCTATACGCACGGCGAGATGCTGCCCGCCCACTATTATCCCGCCTTCAAGAAGTATGACCACTTTGTAGGCAACTACGGCAACTCCTGGTGGAAGCAGCGCGAGGAGTTCACCACCTTCAACGGCCCCATTCTCTTTACGACCAACTGCATCGTGCCGCCCCTGTCCGATGCCGTCTATAAGGAGCGCATGTTCACCACCAATGCAGCGGGCTATCCCGGCTGCAAGCACATCTATACCAACGCCGACGGCAGCAAGGACTTCTCCGAAATCATTGCGGCGGCCAGGTCGTGCCAGCCTCCGGTGGACATCGAGAGCGGTGAGCTGGTAGGCGGATTTGCCCACGAGCAGGTGCTGAAGCTGGCCGACAAGATTGTGGGAGCCGTGCAGTCGGGCGCCATCCGCCGCTTTGTGGTGATGGCCGGATGTGACGGCCGCATGAGGAGCCGCGAATACTACACCGAGTTTGCCCGCTCGCTGCCCAAGGACACGGTGATTCTCACGGCGGGTTGTGCCAAGTACCGCTACAACAAGCTCCCCTTGGGTGACATTGACGGCATTCCCCGCGTGCTGGACGCCGGACAGTGCAACGACAGCTATTCGCTGGCCGTCATTGCCTTGAGGCTGAAGGAGGTGCTCGGTGTGGACGACATCAACCGGCTCCCCATTGTCTATAACATCGCCTGGTACGAGCAGAAGGCCGTCATCGTCCTGCTCGCCCTGCTCAGCCTGGGTGTGAAGAACATCCACCTCGGTCCCACACTGCCTGCCTTCCTTTCGCCCAACGTGCTGAAGGTGCTGGTAGACAACTTCGGTGTGGCGGGCATCGGCACCGTCGAGCAGGACTTGATGGAGTTCGGCCTTCTGTCCTGACAAGGCGGCAGGTGGCTGCCGTCTGATGCGGATATGGCACACGGATGACACAGATTCGGACAGATAACCACAATGAGATATACCTATTTATATCTGTGGAAATCTGTCCTAATCTGTGTCATCCGTGTGCCATCTTGTGCTTCGTGCCCCAATCGGCAGCCCGGTCTTTACCGGGGAGTGTATGCCTTCTCCGCTACGTTATATCCGCTCACGTGGATGACGGGGCGGTTTCCCCGTGTGTCCACGTCCTTCCAGCGGACGGTGACCGTTTTCTGCTCGCCGGGCAGCAGGGCAAAGTAGTTGTCCGAGTAGAGGATGGGCAGGAACTGGTCGCCGTCGCGGTCGCCCTTGACGTTGATGCGGGTCATCAGGGCGGGGGCGGCGGAGCGGTTGGTCAGGCAGACGGTGGCCTGCCAGTTGCCGGCTTCGTCGCGGCTGCTCGTTACCTGGCAGTCCGGTTCCGCCTGAGGCAGCCGCTTCAGGTCGGTGTAGTTCCCCTCCTCCAGGCTGCGGTGGTAGAAGTTGTCGGAGAGGACCTTCCCTTCTGCCGAGTGCAGTTGCAGGCGGATGAAGTGTACTTTGGAAAGTCCGTCAGGATAAGTCAGCTTCAGGCACTTGTTGGTGCTGTCATTGTCGCTGTCAGCAGTCATCTCTTTTTCCCAGGCTATCGAAGCGTCCATGTTCAGCACTTGTGCCTTTACCGTCAGTCCTTTGCGGCTGCCTGCGCTGTAATTCACAATTTCTACGTCGTCCGTGGCGGGATTCCACTGGATGTGCAGCGGCTCCGATGCCTTCTTGATGGCAAAGTAGGCGGCGGTAGGCTCCAGGTAGTAGTCGTACGTCTGCCACACCATCGACGGCCAGCACGGATGGCTCATCCACATCAGCAGTCCCATGCGGTTCTTGCTTCTCGACTCGAAGAGGCTGCGGTGACCGTCGTAGTTTACCCACTGGGCCAGTTCGGCAAACTCCTTCGCGCTCTGCGGCTCGCCGTAGCCGCGGGCTATGATTTCGTTGAAGCTCGTGGCGCCCTGTGCCCCCTCCAGGGTGTAGTCGTGCATGCCCCATTCGTCGGACTGCGGCCAGATGCCTTCGGGCGAATAGGTGCGCAGGAAGCCTTCGTAGGTCAGCACGTTGGGCATCCCCCGCTCGCTGTGGAACTTGTCGTTGCCGGTCTCCAGCGTGAAGTAGGTCTTGGCGGGCAGCATGCGGTAGGGGCCGTGTCCGCTCACCACTTCGTCGGCCGAGCTGGAGATGTAGTGCAGGCCGGGGTGTACTTCTTTTACAATACGGCGCAGGGCATTATCAATCTGCTCGGGCGGGAAGCCTTCGTTGCGTCCGCAGTAGAGGCCGAGGGAGGCGTGGCTGCGGATGCGGCGCACGTAGTCTTCGGCGTTGGCTATGAACAGGTCGGGATAGTACGGGTCGGGGCCGTCGGCCGGGTTGGCCAGCCAGAAGTCCTGCCACACCAGGATGCCGTGGCGGTCGCAGGCCTCGTAGAGTTCTTCGTCTCCAATCATGCCTACCCAGTTGCGCAGGATGTTGAAGTTCATGTCGGCGTGGTAGGCGACGGCTGCGTCGTATTCACGTCCGCGGTAGTTCAGGTTCGATTCGCTGAAGCCCCAGTTGCCGCCGCGCCCGATGAAGCGCCTGCCGTTGATGTAGAGGTTCAGGATGCCGTTGTCCTCGTTGAACGTCATCTGTCGGATGCCGACCTTGAAGTCTTTCCGGTCCGAGGGGGCATCTCCCGTGCGGAAGGTGAAGCTGGCGTCGTACAGGTAAGGCTCGCCGTAGCCGTTGGGCCACCACAGACGGGGATGTTGCAAGGCGAGGGCGGGGAAACGGTCGGGGGTGAGTACCACTTCGCGCTCCTCGCCGCCTTCCAGTTCTACGGGGACGCTGACGTCGATGTCGCCTATCCGTCCTTCCAGCATGCCCTTCACGGCTTCCGGCTCATGGTTCTTCACCCATACCCGTGCCGTGAGGCGTACGGAGGTGGTGTCGGGCAGCGGGAACACGGACTCTACCAGCGGGTCGGATACGGTCACCGGGCCGGTGGTGGTCAGTCTCACGTCGTTCCAGATGCCGATGTTACGGCCTCGGATGGTGGGTATCCAGTCCCAGCCGATGGTGGCGTGGAAAGTCGGGTTGTCTGCTCCCAGGATGCCGCCGTTGAAGTCGGTGCTCTGCTTGTTCTTCTCCTTCACGGCGCCGATGTGGCTGTTCTTTACAATCTCCACGGCCAGCACGTTCTTGCCCGGTACAATCAGGTCCGTCACATCAAACTTCCCCCTGACGAATGCGCCTTCCAGTCGTCCTGCCCGTTGGCCGTTCAGGTAGACGTTGGCCTTCCAGTTGATGCCGTCGAAACAGAGGAAAGTGTGCTGGCGGGTAAACCCTTTGGGCACGGTGAACTCGTTGCGGTACCAGAAGTTGGCATTGAAGAACGACTCGGACAGGTTCAGCTGGTTGTCGGCATAGTTGGGGTCGGGGAGGGCACCTATGTTCTTGTAGCTGCTCAGCACTGTGCCCGGCACCGTTGCCGTCACCCATCCATCGGGCTTATAGTCGGGAGTGGAAATTGCTTCGCCCGTGGCCTGCACTTCCGAGGCGCGTTGCAACTTCCATCCGCCTCCGGCCAGGAGCATGTTCCCGTCTGCGGGTTCCGGCTGCGGGACAGGGTGGGGCACCAGTCCGCCCCGGCCCATCACTTCCAGTTCGCTCAGGATGTAGCGCTCTCCGTTCAGCGGTTTTCTCATCAGCACTCTGACGTAGCGTGCTTTGCCCTTCACGGCTATTTCGTCTGTCGGCGCTTCGCCTCCGGGCAGGCTGGCTATACGGCTCCATTGGCGGGCGTCGTCCGAGGTTTGTATCTCCCCCTCCGAGGCTTTGTCAATCCAGTGCAGTATCACGCGGTCGAAGGTGGAGACTGTGCCTAAGTCCACGTAGATCCATTCTTCTCCGTTGCCGGCGCTCATCCAGGCACTGTTGAAGAATTGCGAAGGCTTCATTTCCACTATTTCGTCTTTCAGGTAGAAGTTCAGGTCGTGGATAGTCCAATAGGCGGCTCCGGGCATCTTGAAGCAAATCCGGTAGTGGGTAAAGTCGCTTATGCGTTCCAAGGGAAGTTCCTGTTCGATGATGCGCACGGGCAGGTTGCCTTGTTCGCTTTGCTTGTTGGGGTCGGAGTGCATGGTCTGTCGTGAAGGCTTGCCGGGCAGTCCCTTTCCTACAGTCCGTCCCAGCAGCTCCCAGTGAGTGCCGTCGTTCGAGCCTTGGCAATCAATTTCGTAACCTTTGCCCGCCACATCGGCGTGGTAGGCCAGGGTACCCCGCAGGTAGAGGCGGTCGGTCCTTTTGCTGTATTCGTGCAGGCTGAATTGGAAATAGGTGTCTTCGCCTACGGTCACATTGCGTGAGTAGGGGCCTTCGTCTATCATCCATTCCCGTTCCCTGCGTGGTTTGTCGCCATCAGGGGTGGAGAGGTTCAGCCATTGGGGTTGTTCGCGAGTCACGATGCCGTCTGTCACAAGCTGTGCAGTCAGGTTGTAGTCGTAGCTTGACGATTGGTAGGCAGCACGCATCCGTGCCAGGTTGCGGTAGGTGTCGTCCGGAAGCAGTTCGGGCGAGAAGTCCTCTTGCGGACAACCGGGATATTGCCCGATGCCACGGGTGTAGTAAGTAGAACGTGGACCGGAGGTGTCGGCGTTTTTTCCGCAGCTGCTCATCCAGGCCGCCAGGGTAGCTGTTCCCAGGACGAGAAGGGCTTGTCTGAATTTAAGGTAACGGTTCATACGTGCTGATTTATAACTGTGTGGCAAGGTAGGGAAAATATCCGGATTATGCAAGTGGAAGCATTCATTACATATCTCCTGTATGTTTTAGTTAAATAACTGCATCTATTAGTTGTTTGTTTGGAAATAATCACTATCTTTGCACTGTCCATTCATTGATAAAGCAACAAAGACCATGAAACGATTGACCGTTAAGGAAGAAGAAATCATGCGGATGTTCTGGGAGCACGGCCCCATGTTTGTCCGCGAACTGTTGGCTTTCTACGACGAGCCGAAACCTCACTACAATACCGTCTCCACGCTTGTCCGGGGGTTGGAGGAGAAGGGCTTTGTAGGCTACAGGGCCTATGGAAATACCTATCAGTATTATCCCCTTGTCTCGGCCAAGGACTACAAACGTTCGGCCTTGAATGACGTCATTGCCCACTATTACGACAATTCGTTTGTCAATGTCGTGTCCGCATTTGTGGAAGAAGAGGACATGCCGCTGGACGAACTGAAGGCGCTGATAGAGCGGATTGAAAGCCGACGGAAGGCGTAGGAGAAAGAAGATATGGGTACTTTTCTGTTCTATCTGTTCAAGTCCACCCTCTGCCTGACGGTGCTCTATTTCGTGTTCAGGCTGTGCTTCCGTGGCGATACCCTGTTTCGCACCAACCGCTTCCTGTTGCTGGGTGGAACGCTGGGCTGCCTGCTGCTGCCCCTCGTGCAGGTGGACGTGGCGCAGGGTGGCCTGTGGCAGAAACCGATGGCGG
Organism: uncultured Bacteroides sp.; assembly: GCF_949298305.1. Lineage (GTDB taxonomy): Bacteria > Bacteroidota > Bacteroidia > Bacteroidales > Bacteroidaceae > Bacteroides. Next base: position 9,516 of record NZ_CASFWU010000025.1, read on the forward strand.
CGGTCGAAGCCCTGCTGCTGGAGCCGTCTCAGGACGATGTCGGGCTACAGGAGTCTGCGCGGCCGGAAGCGGTGGAAGCTTCTCTCCGGGCGGACATGGCTTCGGTGCCGTTGGCGGACGAGGGTCATCCCTTCCGTTGGGAATCTTTCCTTCTGTGCCTCTATGCGGGCGGGGCGGCGCTGGCGCTCGGCTTCTTCCTGCTTTCGGCAAGGCGGGTCAGGCAGTTGCTGCGTCGTTGTCCGTCCAGGGAGTATGGAGGCTTCCGGCTGGTTGTCTGTCCGCAGAAGAATGTCTCCTTCAGTTGGGGACGGACCATCGTCCTTTCGCAGGACGACTACAACCGTCGTTGTACGGAGGTGTTACTGCACGAGCGGATGCACCTGCAATATCGTCATACCTTCGACTTGCTCTGGATGGAGGCCCTCATTGTCATCCACTGGTTCAATCCTGTCGCCTGGCTGCTGATGCGCGAACTGCGTGAGGTACACGAGTTCGAGGCCGACAACGGCGTACTTTCCCATGGCATCGATGCTACTCAATATCAACTTTTGCTCGTGAAGAAATCCGTTGGCACAAGGCTCTACTCTATGGCCAGCGGCTTTGGACACAGCAAGCTAAAACAACGTATCAATATGATGTTAAAGAAAAGAACCAATCCCGCGGCACGACTGAAGCTGTTGCTCTTCGTGCCGGTAGTGTCGGGGACGCTCTATGCGTTTGCCCGGCCTGAAGTGAAGAATGCGGTGGAGCAGATGGTGAAGCCGCAGGTCAGTGAACAATTGCAGGATACCGCCTGTCAGGACGAATACGAACTTCTGGAGCAGTACTTCGCCCGTAAGTTCAAGGACGGCGGAGGTGCCGTTGCTTCTGCTCCGGGAGAGACGACACACGCGCTGTTGGTCAACTGCCTCAATCAGGTGATGATAGACCAGGAAGGAACGCCGACCGATTGTGCAGATTTCATCCGCAAGCACCTGACCGATGCATTGCGTCAAGACTATCAGCAGGCAAAACAGTCGGGACAACCCTTCCGTTCCGATTTGCAGATACAATACGACCGAGGCGCTTCGGCAGAGGCTATGCGTCTCTATCTGTACACGGTGAAGGACGTCTACAGCCAGCTCCGCTGTGAAGTGGCTGCTGAACTGGGGACTGCGGACGAAGCGGCTTTGGACAAGGTATTTCCTATTCTGGTTACTTTTGCACAACCGCACAAATTCAAGAAGACCGATCCCTTGCAAGCTCTTCCGATAGAGTTGACTCTGCTCTCTTCGAATGGAGCGAGCAAGGCGCTGAAGCAAGTCTCCTTGAAGGAACTGCGCAAAGAAGTGGAAGCCTTTCAGGCAGGACGTTCAGACATGACCGTCTCGCTGAAGGTGGATGCCGATGTGCCGATGGGTGTGGTAACGGATGTAAAGGAGGTGCTCAGAGCCGCCTATAATAAGCCGTTGACCCTCCGCTACACCGTCAATCCCGGCCTGAGTGTGGAGAAAGTAAAGGAATAGTGAAATACTTTTTTAGCCGTAGATAGTACGGAATGTACTTGTTTCAGTGGCTTTGCCAAATGGCCTGTATAGAATGAAAATATGAATCCGCATCATCTACGGCTGAAAATTTCAATTCTTGACTGGCAGCATTATTAACCATTAATTACCTTCTTTATGGCCTTCTTCCCCTTGCATGTTCCGATTTCTTTCATACTTTTGTGGCATGACAGAATATGAACGGAAGCCCGGAAGGGATTCCATAAATACATTGATTGTGCTATGAAGATGAGAAGAACATTTTGCCTGGGAGCTGTCTTGTTGGGACTGTTGGTGGCATCTTGCGCCGTTCGTCCTCCACACAAGCCAGGGCCTCCTCCTCCACCGAAGGAGCATCGTCCGCCGCATAAGGCACCGCATGGGAAGAAAGACCCGCATCACAAGGAACCCCATCACCCGGACGTGCCTCCTCCTCCCGCACATAGGTCGTAGTAAAGGAGTGAAACAGAATGTGTTTTTTGTTGAATTTCCTGGGTAACGGATGAATACGGATTCAATAATGATTCTGACGTATTCATCCGTTTTTGGGAGCGCTTGTGTTAGGATTGGATAGACCGTCTAAGAATCGTGTGGGGGGGATGTTGTGGCTTCATATACTTGGATGAGGCTTAGATGAATGTTTCTATCTCATAGTTTCCCATTGCATAGTTTAAGATAAGTACTTTCATTGTGCATGAATAAGGCAGAAAATACTTACAAGATGTGACCATAAAGAGCGCTAGGCTGATATGCGCTTTCGGTTAAAAAAGTAAGATAGAGATTGAATACGTTGTTTAGGCATGTTTGGGGTAGCCACCGAGCTTGCTTCGTTCGTTCATTATGCTTGTTTTGTCCGTTTATCATGTTTGCTTCGTCTGCGCAGATTGTTTGCTCGGAGTGCGTAGAATATTTGTGCAGAGTGTCATAAAGCCTTTTCGGAAAGGTAGTTGGCACCAATAATGTGACTTTGGGGAACTGTAAAGAGGGTATTTCTGCATTAGGGAGACGTTTCTTTCTCTCTTTTAAATGTAATATTTTGATATTTTTCTGCGTTCTGTTGATTACAAGATTTTGTTCTCGCTTTTCCGAGCAGTCAGGACAGAAGGCCGAAAAACGAATTCTCGTGTATCAGGAACGTCAAAGTGGCAAAATGTAAAGAGGGCCTCTTTTAAGTTCAGCAAGTTTGATTAATTTTATAGAAATGAGGATGCAGTAAATTTTACTTTTGCTCATCCGGAATTTGGAGTGACAGGTTTATGTATGCAATACCGCCTTATGCTAATACCCCCTTCCCGAACATCTTGATTAAGAGTATGTTTAGGGTTAATAAAGTATTGGTTAAAGACGGATAACACCAACAATGTGCATTTATAGTTCGTAATATGAATTACTATTGAAAATCAATGTATTAACGATATATAAGATAATGTTTTTTATTGGTTTTCAATCTCCTATGTCCATCACTCCAAATTTCGGAAGATCCTAAACTTCTAATCCCCTTGAGGGACTTAAAAGTATTATTTTCCTGTCTTATTTTTCAGGATAGACAAGCTTGTTCGGTTCCTCTCCAAAGAGATTGTCGCCCAGTGTCGTAATCTGGTTGCCGGTAACCAAAACATGGCGTAGGTTTTCGCAACCGATGAAGGCACCGTATTCAATGGCCGTTACTCCAGCCGGGAGTTCAAGCGTGCCGCACAGGCGTCCACATCCGCTGAAGGCCCGTTGGCCAATGGTTTTCAGTCCTTTGGGCAGACGGATGTTGAGCAAATACTTCTTCTGGGTGAAGGTATAGTCGGGGATGACAGTTGAGTTGCACAGACTCAGGTCTGCCGAAACCAGGTTGGGCATGTAGTCGCGTATCAGGGTAAAATCCGCCTCGTCCAGTTTACCCTCTACGGTCAGGAAGTTAACTTCTTTGGGTTGTATGCCTTTCCGCTGGAGTTCGGTTGCCAGGCTACTCATCATGCCTACTTGCACGGTCACTCCCAAAGGCTCTCCTTCGATGAAGGCGAAACTTTTCCATTGTTCCTTGTTCCGATAGGCGTCGCTGCATCCGAGGGGGACGAAGACGGCCGTGATGCTGTCTGCCAGTGCTTCGGGCAACAGATTGGGGGGCGTTTTCCTGCGGATTTGGCAAATCTTCAGATTGGTGCAACCTTTGAAGGCTGCGTCTTCGATGTTCTTGGTCTTGTCGGAAAGGATGACCCGCTTGAGGGTGGCCTTTCCGGTGTAAGAACTGTCATTGGTCTGCTTGCAGAAGGCATAGGCCGGGATGCAGTTGGGCGGGTAGATGTAGAAACGGTCGGGGTAGGTGCCTTTCTTGCCTGCGTAGGTGCTGATGGAGGCGTTTGAGATGTCCAGCAGTTCCAGATTCTTGAACTCGTCCCGCAGGTGTCGGAAATCGATGGCGTTCAGCTTGCCTTGCAGGGTGAGGTGGGTGATTTCGTTAGCCTCTTCTTCGGTCATCAGTTCAATCAGTGTACCTGGACGGGCTACATAGAAGGTCTGGGCCTTTTGGCCCGAGGCGGTGAGTGCAATTCCTGCTCCCGCCATTAACAACAGTATTTTTTTGAATTTCATGGTCTGATAGGTATTAGTAAAAGGATTGGAAATACCGGAATTATTTTCTGTCGCGGATAAATACGGCTGAAAGATGTATTCCGATTTCCTGATCCATATTATTGGTTTTTCAAATATAGAAAGATTGTAGCAAGCAAAGCGAAGTTTTTTTCTTTTTATTGTTACTTTTGTCTGATGTTAACGAAAGAGAGAAATTTAGTCCGGATATGAGGTCATCGGTAGGGGGAGCTTGATTTGCCATGGCGGGTTGTCGGCTGATTATAGTTTCTTCCTATTGTCCGTTTGTAGAACTTCAATTTATAGAAAAACAATGGAAGATAATGATGTAAGGAAAGGTGAGGTGTTCTCCCATCTGAAGCAGTGGGGGCTGGTAGTGTGCGACTTGGCGTTGTTTGTCGTACTGTTCTTTTTGGTGGTGGGCTTGCTCGGTCTGCCTCTGGTGGCTGCGGGTCTGGACAGGGCACCGCGAACTGTGGAGGAGGGTATGTATCTGTCTCTGCTGAATGAGGGACTGATGCTGGTGTCGGTTGTGGTCTCTGCATGGGTGGTTTTGCGGTTGCGCAGGCTGCCTTTGTCGGTGCTTGGCTTCTCGACGGCCGGACGATGGAAAGACTGGCTGGCTGGATTGCTGCTGGCCGCCGTACTTTATGCGGTTGGATTTGGTGTCTCCCTGTTGGCGGGGGCGGTAGAGGTGACGGGCTTTGCCGGCTCACTTCCGGCGTTGCTGCTGAGTTTGTCTTTCTTCCTGCTGGTGGCCGTCTGCGAGGAACTGATGATGCGTGGATTTGTACTGGGACGTATGCTGGAGGGCGGTTTCAACAGGTATGTGGCATTGGGCCTTTCGTCACTGTTGTTCTCTTTGTTCCATTTGTTCAATCCTAATTTCGCGTTCCTGCCGTTCTTGAATATTTTCCTTGCGGGTGTTTTGCTGGGAGCATCCTATCTGTTTACCCGCAATCTTTGTTTTCCCATTGCTCTGCATTGGTTCTGGAACTGGTTTCAGGGGCCCGTGTTGGGTTACAAGGTAAGCGGTAACGATTTCGGGGAGAGCCTGCTCTCTCTTCGTCTGTCCGATGCCACTCTGCTTAATGGAGGAAGTTTCGGTTTTGAAGGCTCTCTCCTGTGCTCGGTCCTGCTGGTGGCAGGTATCGTGCTCGTCCTCGGCTATTGCCGGAAGCACTACGGAAAAGAGGAGTGACAGGGGAACGTGTGAACGGATTGGCACACTGATGACGCAGATAAGACAGATTCTCACAGCTTTTTTCTTGTAAACCAAGATGAATTATCTCTGTGGAAATCCGTCTTGTCTGCGTCATCTGCGTGCCACTTTTCTTTTTAGTATTTCAAGTTCCGGTTAAACTTGAGGTATTTACTCCATGCCTTTCATGCTCAGCTGGATGCGCTTACGTTCTTTGTCCACGCTCAATACCTTGACGCGGACGTGCTGGTGGATGGAGACCACTTCGTTGGGGTCGGACACGTAGCGGTCTGCCAGCTGCGACAGGTGGACGAGGCCGTTTTCTTTGATTCCTATGTCTACAAAGGCACCGAAGTTGGTGATGTTGCCTACGATGCCGGGCAGTTCCATGCCGGGGCGGAGGTCGTCGAGGGTGCGTACGTTCTTGTCGAACTCGAACACTTTGATGGGGCCTCGCGGGTCGCGGCCGGGCTTCTCCAGTTCCTGCAAGATGTCTTTGAGGGTGGGCATGCCTACTGTGTCGGTGATGTACTTCTCCGGCTTTATCTGTTGCCGCAGGGTCTTGTCGGCAATCAGTTGGCTGACGCTGCATCCCAGGTCTTTGGCCATCTGCTCGACGATGCCGTAGCTTTCGGGATGTACGGCCGTGTTGTCCAGCGGATTCTTGGCGTCGGGGATGCGCAGGAAGCCGGCACACTGCTCGAAGGCTTTGGCACCCATGCGCGGCACTTTCATCAGTTCTTTGCGCGACCCGAAGGGGCCGTTTTCGGCCCGGTAGTTCACGATGTTCTGTGCCAGTTGTGGCCCCAGGCCCGAAATGTAGGTGAGCAGGTGGCTGCTTGCCGTATTCAGGTTGACACCGACCAGGTTGACGCAGCTTTCCACCGTCTGGTCCAGCGACTTCTTCAGTTTGCTTTGGTCTACGTCGTGCTGGTACTGGCCCACACCGATTGACTTGGGCTCTATCTTGACCAGTTCGGCCAGCGGGTCCATCAGCCTGCGGCCGATGGATACCGCCCCGCGTACGGTTACGTCGTAGTCGGGGAACTCGTCGCGGGCTATTTTCGAGGCGGAATAGATGGAGGCACCCTGTTCGCTGACAATGAAAATCTGCACCTCGCGGCCGAAGGTCTGCTGCTTCAGGAACTCCTCCGTCTCGCGGCTGGCGGTTCCGTTGCCGATGGCTATGGCTTCTATCCGGTAGGCCTCCAGCATCTTTTGTATTTTGGCAAAAGCCTCTTTGGGCTTGTTGACAGGCGGGTGGGGGTAGATGTTCTCGTTGTGGAGCAGGTTCCCCTGTGCGTCCAGACACACGACCTTGCAGCCCGTGCGGAAGCCAGGGTCGATGCCCATGACGCGCTTCTGTCCCAGCGGCGAGGCCAGCAACAGCTGGCGCAGGTTTTCCGAGAATACGCGGATGGCCTCCTCGTCGGCCCGTTCCTTGCTCAGGGCGGCAAATTCCGTTTCGATGGAGGGCTTCAGCAGACGCTTGTAGGCATCCTGCACGGCTTCGGCCACCTGTTGTCCGCAGGCATTGTGGCTGCGTACGAACTGATGCTCCAGCCGTTCGGCACATTCTTCGTCATTGGGGGAGAGGCTGACCCTCAGCAGTCCTTCAGATTCGGCCCGGCGTATGGCCAGCAGGCGGTGCGAGCTGCAGCGCTTCAGGGGCTCGGAGCAGTCGAAGTAGTCGCGGTAGTTGGCGGCTTCTTCCTCCTTGCCTTTTACCACTTTGGCGGTGAGTACGGCTTGGCGGACAAAAGCGTTGCGCACGGTGTGGCGTGCCCGTTCGTTCTCGCTCACCTGTTCGGCAATGATGTCTCGTGCTCCCTTCAGCGCGTCGTCCACATCTTTTACGTCGCCTTTAACGTAGGCGGCAGCCCGTACCTCGGGGTGCGGGTCGCGTTGCAGCATCAGCAGGGTGGCCAGCGGTTCCAGCCCCTTCTGCCTGGCAGCTTCGGCACGAGTCTTGCGCTTGGGTTTGTAAGGCAGGTAGATGTCTTCCAGAGCGGTGGCGTCCCAGGTCTCTTCGATGCGTTTCAGCAGGTCGTCGGTCATTTTCCCCTGCTCGCTGATGGTGTTGACGATGGTCTCCTTTCGTTTGGCCGTTTCGTTCAGCTTCTCGTAGTGACTTTTGACAGATTCAATCTGCACTTCGTCCAGTCCGCCTGTGGCTTCCTTGCGATAGCGGCTGATGAATGGGATGGTGGCTCCGCCTTCCAGCAGGGTCAGGGTCTGGTCCACCTGTTTTTCCGAGATGCCGGTGGCTGCGGATATGAGGTGTAGAAATAGTGGGGTCATAGTGGAAATGGTTGTTTAAACGTGGGCCCAAAAGTACGATTATTTTTTAAAGAACGAAACCTTGGACGGCGCTAACTTTATGAACGCAGTCGGATAGCGGGTGCGTCAGACCGCGAATCTTGTCGTGTTTTCTCATGCTCCGGGGCGTGCGGCCATTTGCGGGACTTGAATAAATTCCTATCTTTGCCGCGGGGTTGGCAGATTGCCTTCAATTTCTGGAAGGGCTTGCCACAAACATCTGGTTGACTCGTCAACTTGTTGCTGGTCAACTGCAACTTGAGCTTGCGAAAGTTGAATTAAATTGGAAAAAACTGATTGCAATGAAAAGAATGACTTGTTTTTTGAGTGCGGCTTTTGCTTCGCTGTTTCTGCTGTCTGCACAGGAGCGGGAGGTGAGGTTGAAGATTGTAGAGACCAGCGATGTGCATGGCAATTATTATCCTTATGACTTCATGCAGAAACGGGAGGCGGCCGGCAGCCTGGCACGCGTCAGCAGCTTTGTGAGGCAGGAGCGCGAGACCTACGGTGACAATCTGATTCTGTTGGACAATGGCGACATCCTGCAGGGACAGCCTTCGGTCTATTATTATAATTTCGTAGATACGGTTTCCACCCACCTGGCTGCCGATATGATGAACTACATGGGCTACGATGCCGGGAGTATGGGGAATCATGACATCGAGACGGGCCGGGCCGTGTTCGACCGTTGGGCGGGTGACTGCCGTTTCCCGATGTTGGGTGCGAACATCGTGGATGTCCGGTCGGGAGAACCGCACTTCAAGCCCTATCAGGTGCTGGAACGTGATGGGGTGAAGATTGTCGTGCTGGGCATGATTACGCCTGCCATTCCGGTCTGGCTGTCCGAGAATCTGTGGGCAGGGCTTCGTTTCAACGACATGGAGGAGACCGCCCGCCGTTGGATGAAGACCATCCGCGAGCAGGAAAAGCCTGATGTGGTAATCGGCCTGTTTCATGCCGGACAGCAGGCTTGTCTGCTGGGCGGCAAGTACAGGGAGAATGCTTCGGTAGAGGTGGCGCGCAAGGTGCCGGGCTTCGATGTCGTACTGTTCGGGCACGACCATGCCCTGGAGTGCCGGAAGGTGGTGAATGTAGAAGGCGACTCGGTGCTGGTGGCCAATCCTGCCAATGCAGCCCGCTGGGTAGCCGATGTGGAGATAGCCCTGAAGCTGAAGGAGGGAAAAGTGGTAGGCAAGGAAACCCGCGGTAAACTGACAGCCATCGAAGCCTACGCCCCCGACAAAGAGTTTATGAAGCAATTTGAATCCCAGTACGAGGTGGTACGGCAGTTTGTTTCCAAGAAAATAGGAACGTTCACCTCGACGGCTTCCACCCGCCCTGCCTACTTCGGCCCTTCGGCTTTTGTAGACCTGATACACACGTTGCAACTGGCTATCAGCGGTGCCGACATTTCGTTGGCGGCTCCTCTGTCTTACGACACAGAGATTAAGGAAGGGGACGTGACGGTAAGCGATATGTTCAATCTGTACAAGTATGAGAATATGCTGTACACCATGAGCCTGACCGGGCGCGAGGTACACGATGCGCTGGAGATGTCTTACTCTTTATGGACCAACCGGATGGAGTCGGCCGACGACCATCTGCTTTTGCTGCGTGCCGAGCGCAGGAAGGGAGCCGAAGACCGGGCCGCCTTCCAGAACTTCAGTTACAATTTCGATTCTGCCGTGGGCATTATCTACACGGTAGATGTGACCAAGCCTGCCGGCGAAAAGGTGAAGATTGTCAGCATGGCCGACGGAACCCCTTTTGATATGGACAGGCGGTATAAGGTGGCTGTCAATTCCTATCGTGGCAACGGGGGAGGAGAGCTGCTGACAAAAGGTGCCGGCATTGCGCAGGACGAACTGAAGGAGCGCATCCTCACTTCTACGGACAAGGACCTGCGATTCTATCTGATGAACTACATTGAAAGGCAGGGCGTAATCGAACCCCGCGCTTTGAACCAGTGGAAGTTTGTTCCCGAGGAATGGACAGAATCGGCTGCCCGTCGGGATTATGAGCTGTTGTTCGGGAAATAATTATCTTGACTCAAGCTTCGGGCTTGATATTTTGCTGGAAGTTAAGAAATTGTAGCAGTTATCACTTCGCTTTGCTCCGTTAGAAGTAAAAGCCGATAGTTTGGTAATGGTTAATTAATTTAAGTTCCGCAAGTGCTCAACTTATTAGTTGACAAGGCTTCAGTCAACCAGTCTACAAGGCTGGAATGCCCTGTTTGATATAGTGCCGCTTGAAACGGCCCGCTGCAAACGCCTTGTCAACTCATTAACTTGTTGCTCGTCAACTGCAATTTGAGCTTGCGAAGGTTAAGTTAATTCATTCTTCATTCTTCATTCTTCATTCTTCATAATCTTGTCTATTGGCCTTTAACTTCTAAGCCCGCCCTGGCGGGACTTCTCCCCCTTCGGGGAGAGTTGGAGGGGGCTTTCTTTAGTAAGTGATGGTAACCGACTCCCCTCCTTCAGGAAGGAAGGGGTGCCCGGCGGGCGGGGTGGTAGGCCTTTACGACATTTAAGTTTAACTTCGTTGATTTTCAACTCGCAGCCATCTGTTTTTGGACTTCTGCCGGGCTGGTTATCACGTCGGCAAGCCGTTAGTTATTCACTACTTGAGCCGTTAGTTAGCGGCTGGGGTAAGCCGTTAGTTATTCACTCGACAAGCCGTTAGTTATCCACTTGGAAAGGGGAAAACGAGCGTGCGAAGAACCGGGGAATAGCCTTCATTTCTTGTCATCCCTAAGCCCGCCCTGAACGCATCTATGTTGACGCAAAATCTTCCGTCTCCATTGCCACACTGCGCTATACCAAAGTCTCATCTTACAATTCGAGTGATGTCAGGTTAATCCGCTTTAGCCGATCAGAGGATATAGTGTGTAATTAAAAATTATCACTCATGCCTTGCTCTTTCAATAGAGGTGTTTTTATGCCGGATAAGCTTGTATGGAGAATGTTTGAACCCTAAGGAGTCTATGTTTGAAACATGGCACCCTTATGTTTGAAACACAGGTCTCTTAGGGTTAAAACCCATTTTTCAAAGTGAAAAGCTACGGAAGTGTGAGATGTTTACAGATGTAAAGAAAAGTTGTCTTTTAGGTAGATGGTTCGGCTTGCCTTTACAGGTAATTCCGTCACTGTTTTCAGCATTTCGGCTTAACTGCCAACCAAGAATTAATTTCAGAGACTAATATAGAGAATTCATCACTCCAAATGTCGGAAGAATCTTATTAAACTTCATTTCTGCTTCTACAGTGAAAACTACTCTACAGGGTAGTGGAAAAGTCTCACGAAGTAGGGAACTTTGCAGCAGAAAACTAAAACTATCATACAATGAGATTGGTCAAAGTATTTTTTTCAGGACTTTTTGGTAGCATATTATCTGTCAGTTTGCCAGCACAAACCCTAAGCGGAAAATTGATTGACGAGAACAGCCAGTCTTTGCCTTACGCCAATGTAGTACTACTGTCCTTGCCGGATTCGGCATTTGTTAGCGGAACTATCAGCGGTGAGGACGGTTCTTTCACTCTGGAGGCAACATCGGAAAATCAGATAGTGAAAATATCCTCTATCGGATATCAAACCGTGTATAAACCGACTGTTCCAGCCAATATAGGTATCGTGAAGCTCTTATCGGATGCACAACAATTAGGAGAGGTCGTAATAAAGGCCGACTTGCCTAAGACACGTGTAAAAGGGAATGCCATGGTGACGACCGTGGCAGGAAGTGTGCTTGAAAAAGCCGGCACAGGCAATGACTTACTCGACAAAATACCGGGTTTGTCTGCCGATGACGGCTCGGTTAATGTTTTCGGAAGCGGAGTAGCGGAAATCTATATCAACGGAAGAAAAATGAGAAACAGCTCGGAGCTTGACCAATTGTCGTCCGATGAAATAATAAGCGTAGAAGTGCTTCGTAATCCCGGCGCCCGGTATGACGCTTCGGTAAAAGCCGTTGTTCGCATCATAACCAAAAAGCCACAGGGAGAAGGATTCGGTTTCAACAACCGTGCATACGTGGGATACCAATATGACCTTGCTTTGCTCGACCAGTTCAACTTCAATTACCGCAAGGGAGGATTCGACCTCGGAGGAATGCTGTTCGGCAGGGACAGCAAGTTTGAAGAAAACAAGATACTGACACAGAAAACATACCTTGATAAAGTATGGACACAGAACTCGGATATGAAAAGTCCGTTCCACACTCAGGAAATTGCAGCCATGCTTTCCTTGAATTATCAGTTCAACGAAAATCAGGTGGTGGGAGTAAGGTATGACTTTGGCAGAAACCCTCAGATTGAGATGCGACTGGATATGAATTCTTCGATTCATGTGGATAATCTATTAGAGGAAGAAAGTAAGAGTAATACACATTCTATGACCACAAACAACAGGCATACCGTGAATGCTTATTATAATGGGGATTTCAATGATTGGAATGTGGATTTCAATGTGGATGGAATGTGGATAGACAATAATAATCCTATCGTGGCAGAAGAATATGTCAAGCAATCGGACCATACGGAAGAATACAGCACCATCCATACACTGGGGAAAAGTCGGAATGAACTCTATGCCGCCAAACTGATAATGGAACACCCGTTATGGGAGGGCAATCTCTCCATAGGCGGTGAATATACTTACAGCAGCCGCACAGACAGCTATGTAAACGATGAAAATATTATACCTGACAACGAGAACCGAATCAGAGAAAATGCCGTATCTGCCTTTGCCATGTATGCACGCAGCTTCGGTCAGTTGCAAGCTCAGGCGGGTGTGAGGTATGAGCATCTGAACTCCGATTACTATGAGTTCGGAAAAAGAATGGATGGGCAAAGCCGTACATACGACAATGTATTTCCGTCCGTGTCCGTATCCTATCCTATAGGTAAGGTTCAGTTGATGGTAAGTTATTCAGGCAACATAGAACGGCCAAGCTACTACAAACTGTCCAGTGCAGTGACCTATGGCAACAAATACACCTATGAGAGTGGAAATCCGCTGCTGCGTTCTTCGATACAGAATACACTCTCGCTCAATACATCCTGGAAATGGCTTTATTTTAATGTGAATTACAGTCGCATCAAGGACATGCAGATACAGGTAAGTAAATTATATTCAAATGCAGATCCTTCCATTTCTCTGTTTACGCATACCAATGTTCCTAAAGTGGACAAGCTGAATGCCACCTTATCTGCATCGCCGACGATAGGTATCTGGTCGCCACAGTTTGCAGCCATGTACAGCCAGCAATGGTTTGTGATGGATACCCCCGACGGACCTAAAAATCTTAACAACCCAATCTGCTTTTTCCAGTGGAACAATACATTCAGCTTTCCTAAAGATTTCCAACTGAACATAGATTTGGAGACTTCCACACGAGGAGAAGACAGCAGCTGCCGCATTATTGAACCCGGAAGTTCGGTAAATCTTTCCCTGTATAAAGGATTTTGGGATGGAAAACTGACCGTACAACTGCAAGCCAACGACATCTTCAATACTTCATCCTCGGACATACTGATGTACAGCGGTAACCGAATTACAATACTTCAGCCGGAATCGCGCCGCAGTTTCGGTATGACCATACGATACAAGTTCAATGCTACGAAGAGCAAATATAAGGGAACCGGAGCCGGAGACAGTCAGAAAAACCGTATGTAACTTATGACAGTATCCATTTCTTACATAAATCTCTCATGGGCTGTTGTGGGCATCATCGACAAGGATGTCCGCAACAGCCTTCAATCCATGAAGCGTCCGGACGAACCGATAGAAGCTACTATCGAAAGATATGTAATCGGTTATCTGGGTTTCTGGCATATTGCCTTTATTGATAAAGAAAAGATGAACCAATGTAACGATGAGAAGGTCATCGGGCTTGGACGGAAGAAGATGGAGGAATACATCGCTACCCATCCTCCAGTGGCAACTTTACCGAAGTTCTACATCGTCTTTCTAAATCAGCCTCAGATTGGCTGCGATACCCACGGCCTCAGTGATGTTTTCTGCGTGTAGTTTCTCAAAAAGTTTCTTCTTGTGAAACTTGACGGTATTGGCATCGATAAAGAGCGTTTCTCCAATCTCCGTGTTCGACAGTCCTTTGACGGAGAGCTGGAGAATCTCTTTTTCACGGTCGGAAAGAATCAGTTCAGGCTGTTTTCTCCATCGTCTTCCCTCGAATGAGTAGAAATACCTGTCAGTACATGTATGGTCTGAAATAACTACATCTCCGATAGTTTTCTCCGGTGACAGTGAAACTGTACATAGAGCCAGCCATATATCTCCGCTGTTACTCAGTAAGGCTGGTGTCAGTTTGTGGTGGATAAGGTGCGAATGCTTTTCCGAGGTGCGGATATGAAAGTTATACTCGATGGACAAGTCGAGTCTTTTTTCTATCGGCTGGTTGTAGTAGAACCGGAATCCGGCTTCGTTGATTTCCATCAGACGGTTTATCTCGTCAGGCGGAACCACCTCAAAATAGAAGGCATAACCTTTCTGCTGCACTTCTTCCGGCGTACGACCGCAGAGAAACAGCGGATTGGACGATACGTAAAGGAAGTTCTTGCGGTGATAGTCTATGATGTACAGACTGTGATTTGTATTGCGTGCCAGCGCATTGGTTGTGGCAATACATATCCTGGTCTTGTCATAATCACAGCCGGGAATTTCCATCCGCGAATTGACAGGACGAAAAAAGTCGTTTATCTCCTTTTGTTGCATAACTGATGTTCTGATTGACCGTGCAAAATTATAAAAAGTACAGGGCACAGTAAAGACGGGAGGGCGCTTTTTTGAATTGTTTTCGGGGATGTTTGGAGTAAATCAATCCGGCTTTCCGAAACAAAGCACCCGCGCTATGGCTTGGGGCATAGCGCGGGAGCAGGAAGTAATGCCGATAAATTTCTGAGAGAGATTTTTATTTGTTGATATCCATCAGCCATTTGCCGTCTTTCTTGACCATGGTCTGAGAGTCTTCGTCCACTTCTCCGTTGCCGAATGTCTGTTTGAACTTGACAACAGCGCTGTTGCCGTCTTCGGCAATCTCTTCGGAGATAATCTCTATGCTCTCGATGCCGCCTTTCTTTTCAAACTCTTTGGTGCCTTTTTCTTCCAGGAGGCTGATCCACATTTTCTTTTGCTGTTCTATTTCTTCACCACTCAGACCGTCCTTGAAGGCAATGCCGTCTACAAACTTTTCATAGTTGCCCTTCTTGGCTGCTTCCATGTATTGCTCCAATGCTTTGCCCGGAGTGCTGGTCGAAGAACAAGCGGCCATCACGAACATGGCTACAGCCATCATACTTAAATAAAGAAATCTCTTCATACGCTTTTTCATTTTTAAACGTGAATAAAAACATGTAACTAAAAACTGTATATCAGACGGAGCTTGTCGCTCTGTGCAATATCGCTGGGCAGGAGGTAGTCACCGCCGAGGCCGGGAATGCGGATGTGGCTCAGACGCCCTTCGGACAGGTCAATCCCTTCTTTCTTATAAACATGGTCAATCAGTTCGGTACAATACATCCGGGTGGTATCCGTCAGGTCGTAGTCGTGGTCGAACAGAATGTGGGCCTGGTGCAGCATGAGGGCGTGTGTAGCGGCCCGTTCGGCGGCTTCTGCCTGGTCTTTTACTCTCAAGACAGCACCTTTGGCAGCCTTTTTGACGGCAAAGAATTGTTCTACGGTTTCCAGTTTTACTCTGTCTACATCGTTTTCGTGGTCGGGCTCTCCCGGTACGGCATGTATGACGTGCCATTTCCCGTCTATCCGTTTGAGTATGCCCACGTGTGAAAAGTCTCCACTTTTGTCTGCCGCCAGTACAATCCGGCTTGTCAATCCCGTTCCCCTTCTGAAGGCAAGGTCTCCGTCGTGGAATGTGTCTGCCGGCAGATGAATTTCTCCTCTGTTCCCTTTCTCCATACATCCGTTCAAGATGATGAGGCAGAGCAGGACACCTGTAATCCGTGATATATGTACTTTTCTAATCATTTTTTTGCAAAAATAAAGAATAGTTGCATATATCCAACATAAATAGAACTTTTTTTGTAAAAAGTTATAATGCTCCTGAGCGGACACGGCTCAGCGTTTCCGGGGTCATCAGCAGATAGGAGGCTATGTTGGCTAAAGGCGCCCGCTTGACTACTTCGGGATGAGTACGCAGCAGGAGGTTATATCGTTCGCGTGCTGTTTCAAAGCGCCAGGAATCGGCTTTGATTTGAGATACAATCAGGGAGAATTCCAGTATCTTCCGGTAGAACATATTGATTTCCCACGATACTTCGGTCAGCAGGAGGAGTTTGTTATATGGCAGCAGGTAGACGACGCTGTCTTCAAGGGCTTCAATCATCAGGTGGGTAGGTTCGTGCTTCAGCGTACTTTCTATGCAAATGACAATGCAGCCTTCGTAGGAGAAATGTTCGGTGACATCTTTTCCGTTCTTATAATAGAATTGGCGTACCATCCCTTTGCCAACGATTACCAGATTTTGGCTGATTTGTCCTTCATCAAGGAGCAGGTCGCCTTTTTTCACCTCTTTGCGGATCAGGATTTCTTCCAGTTGCCTTCTTCCCTCGGGAGACATGTCTGGGTAGCGCGAGTTGACCGCAGCGTTCACGGTTTCTTTTAAAAGTAAATCCATAAGGCCAAGTCGTATTTTAATTTTGCCTGCAAAGATAACTTATATAAATGAGATTTCAAATTGGGGCGGAATGAGTGTGGGTAGAACGCGGATGAAAGCGAAGGACTGGGGAGGAGACAGGTAAAACAACTTATTTTTTTGCAGGTATTACGTTTTGACTGTTAACCTGTTACGGGAAACAGTATGAAAAGTGTGAAAAAAATATGCTGGAAAGATTTGCACAGTCCAAAAGTTTCCCCTACATTTGCACCGCATTTGAGAGATAATGCAGGTGAAAGGAAGTTTGGGTGAGTGGCTGAAACCACCAGTTTGCTAAACTGACGTACGGGATTTCCGTACCGGGGGTTCGAATCCCCCAGCTTCCGCCTTTATGCACTCTTAGCTCAGTTGGTAGAGCAACTGACTCTTAATCAGTGGGTCCAGGGTTCGAATCCCTGAGGGTGTACCAATGAAAATGGTGGATTCGTCTAATGGTTAGGACACATGCCTCTCACGCATGCAATACGAGTTCGATTCTCGTATCCACTACACGAAACGGTCGTCTTGAGAAAGGCGACCGTTTTTTTATGCATTTATTTTCGCCCTCTGAGAATACTTCCTATCTTTGCAATATTAATCGGAAAAATTAGAATCGAATTGGATTGGCTGTATAGTTTGTTTGTTGAGCACTCTGCCTTGCAGGCGGTAGTTGTACTTTCGTTGATTTCCGCTATCGGATTAGGATTGGGGAAGATACATATCTGCGGAATCTCTTTGGGAGTAACTTTTGTTTTCTTCATGGGAATTCTATGCGGGCATTTGGGGTTGTCCATTGACCCGCAAATGCTTAATTATGCCGAAAGCTTCGGCCTGGTGATTTTTGTCTATGCGCTGGGCTTGCAGGTAGGGCCGGGTTTCTTCAGCTCGTTTCGTCAAGGCGGTGTGCAGCTGAACATGCTGGCCGTGGCGGTTGTCCTGATAGGTACGTTGCTGACCGTAGCCGGCAGCTATGCGTTCGGCATTTCCTTGCCGGATATGGTGGGAATCCTTTGCGGTGCCACGACCAATACGCCCGCTTTGGGTGCCGCCCAACAGACCTTGAAGCAGATGGGCATGGAGGCCAGTACGCCGGCGTTGGGTTGTGCGGTGGCTTATCCGTTGGGCGTGGTCGGGGTCATATTGGCCGTGCTTGCCATTCGGAAACTGCTGGTGCGGAAAGAAGACCTTGAACTGAAGGAGAAGGAAGACGAGAACAAAACTTATATCGCCGCTTTCCAGGTACACAATCCGGCCATCTTCGGCAAGAGCATCAAGGAAATCGGCGGCTTGCGGAGTTATCCGAAATTTGTGATTTCACGTTTGTGGCGCAACGGAACAGTCTGCATTCCCACTTCGGAAAAAGTCATTGAGGAGGGAGACCGCCTGCTGGTCATCAGTTCCGAGAAAGACGCACCTGCCCTGACGGTGCTCTTCGGAGAACAGGAGCATACGGACTGGAACAAGGAGGACATAGACTGGAACGCCATAGACAGCCAATTGATTTCGCAACGCATTGTGGTGACCCGCCCTGAGCTGAACGGCAAGAAGCTGGGCTCGTTGCACCTGCGCAACCATTACGGCATCAACATCAGCCGGGTCTACCGCAGCGGCGTACAGTTGCTGGCCACAGCCGGATTGAGGTTGCAGCTGGGCGACCGCCTGACGGTGGTGGGCGAGGCTGCAGCCATACACAATGTGGAGAAGGTGCTGGGCAATGCCGTGAAAAGTCTGAAGGAGCCCAATCTGGTCGGAGCCATTCCCATCAGCATTCCCGGCATCAGTGCCCCCGTGAAACTCGGTCTGGCCGGCGGCCCCATTATTGTGGGTATCCTGATAGGTACCTTCGGCCCGCGGCTGCACATGATTACCTACACGACGCGCAGTGCCAACCTGATGCTCCGCGCCCTGGGACTCTCACTCTACCTGGCCTGCCTGGGTCTGGACGCCGGCGCCCATTTCTTTGAGACGGTGTTCCGTCCCGAGGGGCTGCTGTGGATAGCGGTCGGTTTCGGACTGACCTTCCTGCCCGTCATGTTGGTGGGAATTGTCGCTTTCAGGTGGATGAAAGTGGATTTCGGGTCTGTGTCCGGCATGTTGTGCGGCAGCATGGCCAATCCCATGGCGCTGAACTATGCCAACGATACCATCCCTGGGGATAATCCTTCGGTGGCATACGCGACGGTCTATCCGCTCTGCATGTTTCTGAGGGTCATCATTGCTCAGGTGCTGCTGATGTTTTTGCTGGGTTAATGTCGTGTCCGCAATACGGAAGAACAAGAATAGAGTGAAACAGGAAAAGAAATTTGTTGGATTGTTAAATCATAAATAGATATGGGAACCATTACTACGGAAAGTATAGTCAGCGACCAAGGTACCGAACACTTCCTGACGGACATACACGGTGAGTACGAGGCCTTCCAGCATGTGCTGAAGAACGCTTCGGGAGCCGTCAAGCGGAAGGTGAACGAAATCTTCGGCCATACTCTGAGGGAAACAGAGAAGAAAGAGCTCTGCACACTGATTTATTATCCGGAAGAGAAATTGCAGTTGGTCAAGGAACGTGAGACTGACCTGGACGACTGGTACCAGATTACCCTCAACCAACTGGTGAAGGTCTGTCAGAACGTCTCGTCCAAGTACACGCGCTCCAAGGTGAGGAAGGCCCTGCCCGAGGAGTTCTCCTATATCATCCAGGAATTGCTGCACGAGTCTACCATTGAGCCAAACAAACATGATTACATCAATGTCATCATCAGTACCATCATCTCCACCAAGCGGGCAGATGATTTCATCATTGCCATGTGCAACCTGATACAGCGTCTGACGATTGACTCCCTGCACATCGTGGGCGACATCTACGACCGTGGCCCCGGCGCGCACATCATCATGGACACGCTTTGCGACTACCACAACTTCGACATTCAGTGGGGAAACCACGACATCCTCTGGATGGGGGCTGCGTCCGGCAACAACGCCTGCATTGCCAACGTCATCCGCATGTCCATGCGCTACGCCAACCTCGCCACGCTGGAGGACGGCTACGGCATCAATCTCCTGCCTCTGGCCACCTTCGCCATGGACACATACGCCGACGACCCCTGCACGATATTTGCTCCCAAGATGAACTTCTCTGACGGGACGTACAACGAAAAGACCCTGCGTCTCATCTCGCAGATGCACAAGGCCATCACCATCATCCAGCTCAAGCTGGAGGCCGAAATCATCAGCCGCCGTCCCGAGTTCGGCATGGAGGGACGCAAGCTGCTGCACAAGATTGACTTCGAGCGTGGCGTATTCGTCTACGAAGGAAAGGAATATCCCCTGCGCGACACCAACCTGCCCACTGTCGATCCCGCAGACCCCTATCGGCTGAGTGACGAGGAACGCGAACTTGTAGATAAAATACACGCCTCGTTCATGAACAGCGAGAAGCTGAAGAAGCACATGCGCTGCCTCTTCACCTACGGCGGCATGTATCTGGTCTGCAACAGCAACTTGCTCTACCACGCTTCCGTGCCCCTGAACGAGGACGGCAGCTTCAAGCACGTCCGCATCGGCAAGAAGGAATACTGGGGACACAAGCTCCTGCTCAAGGCCGACCAGCTGGTGCGCACCGCCTACTTCGACGAAGAGGGTGAGGAAAAACAGTTTGCCCTGGACTACGTGTGGTACATGTGGTGCGGCCCCGACGCCCCTTCGTTCGACAAGGACAAGATGGCTACTTTCGAGCGTTATTTCGTAGGCGACAAGGAACTTTGCAAGGAGACGAAGGGGCACTACTACACGCTGCGCAATCGCGCCGACATCTGCGACAACATCCTCCGCGAGTTCGGTGTGGAGCCTGGGCCTCACTCCCATATCATCAACGGCCACGTCCCCGTGAAGACCATCAAGGGCGAGCAGCCCATCAAGGCCGACGGCAAGCTGCTGGTGATTGACGGCGGATTCTCCAAGGCCTACCAGCCCGAGACGGGCATCGCCGGATATACGCTGGTCTATCACTCCCATGGCCTCCAGTTGGTGCAGCACGAACCTTTCCAGAGCCGCCAGAAGGCCATCGAAGAGGGGCAGGACATCAAGTCCACCACCTTCGTCATCGAGTTCAACTCGCAGCGCATGATGGTGAAGGACACCGACAAAGGCCGTGTGCTGGTGACCCAGATTAAGGACCTGGAGAAGCTGCTGGTGGCCTACCGCACAGGCTATATCAAAGAGAAGGAATAAGCCGTCCGGGCGGTACCCGGAGCGTCAGGCGGGTGTCGGGCCGATGCTGCCCTCTGCGGGCAGACATCGTCGGCCCGGCATCCGCCTTTGTCTGCTATTATTACCTGCTGACGGATGGGGTGTCCGGTCGTTGTCTGCGGTCGGGGGCTTGCGGGGAGCGTTTTGCAGGGCATTGATAATCAGCAGATTTCTGGCTGCTGGAAAGCCTCTCGTCAGCCTGCGGGCAGACGTGCGGTCTGCCTGCGGGGAGACAGGTGGTCTGCCTGCGGGAAGACGGATGGTTTGCCTGCGGGAAGACATGCGGTCTGCCTGCGGGCAGACACGAGGTCGGGCTGAGGGAGGGGAATGATGTAAATCCCGTTTACTATCCTTCGAGGGACGCTTTTACTCCAGTCCCGTGTCCCTGTGTGCTCAGTACTTGAACAGGACGGCTCCGCCTTCCACAATCAGCCCCTTGTCGAAGGTGCCGCTATGCCCGTAGCGTCGGCTGGCGCCGTAGCCTCCGGTCAGGAAGAGGCCCAGGCGGTCGGTCAGGCGGTATTCCAGGTTGGCGCGTGCCTGGAGGGCATAGAGTCGGGCGGGTAGTCCGAGGTCTTTGTTGCGGAAGGTTTCGATGTGCTGGTAGCCCAGGTCGCCGCTGAGGTAGAGCCGGTGGCAGAGCGGAATTTCCAGTCCGGCGCGGTAGAAGGCCGCTGCCGAGAAGCGGTCGCCGAAGTCCAGGTAGTGGGTGCCGCCGCCCAGGATGGTATAGAAGAGCCGGTTCTTGAAGCGCACGCCG
>NZ_CASFWU010000026.1 GCF_949298305.1 uncultured Bacteroides sp.
GATTGTGCAGGTTCGACACGCTCGCCTGCGCAAGCAGAGCCGTAAGGAGCACAACCGGTTCAGCGACTACATGCTGAACTACATCAACCTTGACACGCTGGAGAATGGAAGCTGCTGGCAACCTCTCCTGCTAACATTTAACAATGAAGAACTTGAGCTGAAGTGATGGATAATGAATTTGAGAATATAGTACCTTGGAATGGAGCGAATGACACCGGTAGAGATGTCAGGCTGAAATGGCAGCGAAACTTCGAGCGCATTAAAGCGAACTTCGAGGAAGTACTGGCATTGATTGGCAAAATTGACATCGAGGAACTTGCGCAGTATTTTATTCGCAAAGACCAGCCGGACACCACCCCACACCAGCTCAATGTCGGCGAATTCATCGACTCACTTATTGCCGGCAAGGGTATCGGCCTGTTCCCCGACGGTCGTGCACAGCTCTCTCGCCTCGAAGTCCGTGACGCATTGGTAGTCATGCGTCTTCTTATCAACGAGATTCAGGCGATGGCCGGTGACTATTCGTTCTCCGACGTTGGACACATCGAAAAGGTGGAGTCCGTAGAAGAGAATACGTACAAGCTATGGATGGAGAGGCGGACAGAGTTTGACTTTACGTCGCTGTCCGAGAACGACATCCTGCTGTCCATCATCAACAACCTGCTGACAGGGGGGAAGGATTATTACTCAAGCTGGATGCGTGTGATTAATACCAACACCAACGACAACACGCTGACCGTGGTGCTCTATCCAGACAGTGAGGTGCCGGGCGGAAAGAACTATCCACCTGTGGCCGGGTACAACGTCACCCGCAGGGGCAACGCTGTGATGCCGGACGAAGGGGCTGTCAACGAGCGGGCGCAGAGCTGGCTGCTCTCCAGCCGCGAGGGGCGAATCATGTTCCTTCAGAATGTGTACAAGCCCATTCTGGAGGATTACAACTATGCGTTGACCATTGGCAAACTGCCCAACCTGAAGGCTCTGGAGCAGCTTCCGGTGACGACGGACAACGTGGGCATCGTGGCGCAGACCATCATCGCCGAGCGATTCTACCAATTCGACTACAACGGCGACGTGGTGCCCAACAAGGTAGACCGAGGTGAGTGGTCGCTGGAGGTGGCACAGGGCGAGCAGCCCTACCGCAATGTGCAGCATGAGCGGCTGACGGAGGCCGGAACGACCTACACCCTGCTGGAGCAGCACACGGTGTACCACTATGGCTGCAAATGGGGATGCCTGGTTGACAAGACGCAGCTGGAGCCTCAGTGGAACTCGCCCGGCTGGGTGCTGCTGGAGGGGGACAAGAACTATACCGTGCAGTTCGTCGCTCCGGGTACCGCCAAACGTGGCCGGGTAAATCTGGACATCACCGCCTGGGTACAATACGGCAACCGGGACATCACCGAATTACTGTTGGCATCGGCAGGCACAGAGGTGGAGTGGCTGCGTGACAGTGGCAACACACCGTCGGACAACAGCTGGCAGCCTGTCTACGTGGACGGCAAGCGGAACGTGATACACATCGACAACTCCGACGAGCACGGAGTAGGTATGAGCTTCGGGTATGAATACGATACAGTAAAGTTCATCTGCCGGGTAACGATACCCGTGGGCAGTGGTACTGAAACAATAGAAAACTATGTAGGATTTAGAATGTAAGAGACTATGATAAAGAGCAATCCCCATGATATCCCCGTCATCATAGACGGATACAGCTTTAATGCTGACATCGAGGTGTTGGCCGGTAACCCGGTGCAGAACTACAACAAGGACACCGACCAGTATGAGCCTGACCGTTCGCTGGTGCCTTGCGTACTGATGCCCGTCGTGTCGGTCAGCGACCCGGAGGGGGTGATGGCTGGCGAACAGGTGATAACAGGTGCGGAGTGGTACGAAGGCGCGCCCAAGGCTGACGGCAGCAACCGCATCAGTACAGGCACAGCCGGATATACCATATCGGCCAGCGGCAAGCCTGCTTACTCGCTCACCGTGACCAAGAACATCGACTATGACCACCCGATTGAGCTGTTTGCCGTCTTCTCGTTCACAGACAAACGTCGGAATACGCAGGTCAAGGTGGAACGGAGCATACCCTTCCGGACTACGCTGTTCGAGTCCACGAACTATAGTCTGAAGCTGAATCGCGGCAAGGGCTGGTCGCTCAACCCGCTGGAGCAGCCTGACTACACGGAGCCTTGGGCGCAAAGCATCGTCGCCCAGCTGTACAGCGGCCATGAGGCGGTGGCCGATGCCAACGCCGCCTACTGGTGGCAGGTCAAGAATGTATTCGAGGGTGACAGCAACTTCCGCGACTTCACAGCCGACGAACTGGAAGCGCATGTCAGTGGGAACCAGTCCAAGACACTCACATTCGATGCCCGTCTGCTGAAGAATGCCGTGTTCCGTTGCCGGGCTGCTTACTATACAGGTAGCAAGCCATCGGCACCCACTTCCGACGAATTGCAGGCGACCACCGCTTACAAGGTGGAGATGCCTGCCACGATGCGGGTTGACATCGTGCAGACACGGGGCATCAAGGTGGCTGCCACGCTGAAGACAGTGGCAGGCTTTGAATGTAGGCTGAGCTACAACAACACCGCCCTGGCCGAAGGCAAGTACGGCCTGTTCCGCATCAGCTGGTATCTCCGCTCGGGCAAGTCAGGCAGCACCGCCCAATACCTGGGGCTCGGCCGCACGGTCAGCTTCACGCCGGCTGATTTCGGCCTCGATGTCAACTACCCGGTCTACTGCTATGCCGAAGTGTCGCTCTATGACCGCTTCCAGTGCGTGACAGACAGCAGCGGCAAGTATCTGACGGACACAGCCGGCAAGCTGATTATTAATCCGAAATTCGTATAACTCAAAATATCACAGTATGAACTATCTGTTAGTAAAATCAGAAGACCTCGATGCGCAGGGATATCCCTACCAGTATGCTGAGCGCATACCCGACGGACGGGTGATACTGCCTGTCAGTGCCCTGAAGGTATTGAGCAATTTCACGCCCGAGGTGCTCGACGAAGAGTCGCTCAAGGCTCTCATTCGTCAGCAGCGTGAGCAACAGGCTGAGCAACAGCCGACCGAAGAAGAGGTGGCTGTAGACGAAGGATTCAGCGTGATGCCACCGCAAGAAGAAACCACTGACCAAGTAGAAGAAGGAGGAACAGACAATGAAAGTTGAAAGCGTATTCTCATTGACCGCCACACTGGACGGTACCACCATCAATGGTACGCTGCGTGTGGATGGCACACCCTTGGTGCAGCGATATAACAAAGGTACCTCGCAATTCGTGCCCGACTTTGAAACCCTGGCCGAGAACAACCGCCCCACGGTGGTCGTCATCCTGCGTGACAGTACGGACGGCAGTGTCATTGTGCCGCAGACCATCGAGTTCCGTTACAACGACCTGCTGCTGACATTTGGCAGCGACGGCCTGTCGACCAACAGCACCTTGGTTGGATATTTCAAGAAGATAGACAACTATTCTGCCAATGTGGGCGGCTCCACCTATCAGCTGCCTGCCCTGCGGGTGATGAAGAACCTGGTACCCGTAAGCGGGTACGACAATGACCGTATCAGCGTGTCTGGTACCGTCGAAGTGGGCGGAAGCTCGATACCCTTCTCCGAGTTAAGCAAAGAAGTGGTGATTCAGGAGTCTACAGGAAATCAGTACGACGTTGTCATCACCAACACCAAGGGCAGCCAGTTCACCGCCACAGGTGAGAGCCTGACCGAGACCGCCCGCATCTTCAAGGATGGCGTGGAGGTGACAGACTACAGCGGATTCACGTTCCAGTGGGTCAAGATGTTGGGTACTGGAGATACCAACTGGGGCACTGCCCGTACACAGGTCGTTAGCACCAGCGACGTGGACAACGTGCTGAAGCTGCGATGCGACGTGATGCTGGACGGCTCGAAGGTGGCAAGCGGCTACGACGAGGTGACCGACTTCTCCGACCCGTATTATCTTAATTTCAAGATAACGGGCATCACCGGCACCCGTGTCCGCAAGGGCGAGACGGCCACCATCACACCCGTGGCTGTCAAGCGAAGCACAGGAGAGGAGAATGCAAGCCTTATCACCAGTTGGGCTTTCTCGATTAAGGATAATGAAGGTGCCGCCTTTACCCTGACCGGTAAAAGCGGTGCAACGTTCAACGCTGCCAATTGCCAGGTGACTTATGAAGATATGGTACGCGCTAAAATGGGTCTGTCAGGCTCTGTCAGCGGAACTGCGTAAATGGAAAGGAGAAGATATGGTTGTTACAAACACTTTCTACCTGACCGCCGAAAGTTACCGGCAATGGCTGGAGGCCAACCCGACCGCCGTGTCGGTGGACGCCAACAATGTGCAGAAGTCGCCCCTCGTCATCCGCAGCTGGAGCGGCGAGGGCAGCGACAAGACGGCCTATCCCGTCTACCTCACCTTGCAGGTGGAGAGCGTGGCTGGCACGTCCGTCGAGGTGCTCTACACCTACAAGTCGACATCCAAGGTCAGCGAGTACACCTACACCCTGACGTCAGATAAGTACGCCACGGCCAACCGCATCACCGTATCGGCCTACGACGATGCTGCCCGCACAAAGGCAGTTGGTTCCGTGCAGCTGAATATATTGGCGGACAATCCTGTGCCTTATCCTCGTTCCGAAGAGTGGAGCACAAGTCTGACATACAAGAACGGCGAGTACCTCAAGCAGGGGGACGTGCTCTATATGTGGACAAGCCGCGTACCTGGCAACACCACCACCGACCCGAAAACGTGGATTCAGAACAACCCGACATCGAAGCTGTGGTCAGTCTATCCATACAACACGCTGCTGGCCGGACAGATACTGCTGTTCGAGTTCGCCCTGCTTGGCAAGGCTGTGTTCAAGGACGAGTACATGATGTCGCAGTACGGACGTGACGCGAACTGGAACCAGGCAAGCGACTACCGGCAATTCGGTACCGACGCCTTCACGCCCAACATCCTCTTCAACTTCCTGACAGGTGCCGGACATCTGGCAGCAGGCAACATCTACTGGGACGAAATGGGTGAGATGTACAGAAGAACGATGGGCCGCTTCATCTGGAGAGACATACATGCCGAGGGTATTGATGCAGGATTGATTGACGGCGACGATTACAACATAGACTTGAAGCGGGGAACATTCTTGGATATCTCAAGCGGATTAGGTGAAGTCTTCTATGTCGTTCTGCCTTCTGCTTCTGCATACCCGGGCATCACTATCAGTTTCCGATGGGCATTGCTTACGCGTTCAGGAGCCACTCATCCGATTAAGTGCGCAGATGGAATCTGGGCGTTGAATAAGGACAGTCAGGAATATGCATTATCGACCACAATCGACGCAGAAGGCAAGTCAGGTAACGCTACCATTCAATCCATGGAAAAAAACGGTGGATATGAATGGGTGGCAGATAGAGATTTTTCACCGGAGTAAAATCAAAAATATTTAAAACAAATAATTATGGAAAAAGAAACATTGCAATCGGCTCTTGCTGAGTTCCCGCAAGTGCCAACAGTGAACATCAACAACGTGAAAACCTTCCTCGCAGTAATGGCCGACGGGAGCATCCAGCAGATGTCAAAAGCCGACATGGCGTCAGTTCTGGGAGAACTGCTTGGCATGGAAAGTAAAATGTTTACTCAGGCATTATTGTATCGTGGAATTGCAAATTTTGATGACTTTAATAAGGCTGGTTTTGGTGTTTGGATAATATATGGAAACCAGAATAGCATTCTGAATAGTCCAAACGTTGAAAATTACGGAACTGTATTATGTCTTGGTGATTCATCATATTTTATTGTTCAGATAGCTTTTCCTCGTAACAATAATACGAAAATAACATATAGGTTGAGGAACGATTATTACAACTCAAATTGGACGAACTGGTCTCCGTTATAACTATTATGTTGTTGGAGAATACTTCTTCCAAGAACGCCACGTCACGTAAAAATCTCGGATATACAAAATGTTGTATGAGTCTGATATGTATATTTGTGTTATAAAATCATTTCCATATACTAATAACGTACCATATCTGTATGCACCATCTGGCTGGTGAGGTATATCTGATGTTCCTGACACATTATAGTAACCTGGTTCTGTTGCGGAATTAAAGTCCGAAACAGTTCCTCTATACATGAAAGGAAAGAGCTTCTGACTGGACATGAGTTCTCCCAGCCAGGCAGAATACAAGACATAATGTAAGCCTGGTTGGACGGCTGGGAGGACTACTAAGCAGCCTAAAGCTATACCCGTATATGTATAGAGGCATAGCAGGTGATATGAATAATATATTAGAAGTCGGATATTATTCATCAGTATCAAACATTACTACAAATTATCCTGATAAAGCTTACACGCATGGTGTATTGGAAGTATTCGGAGGTGGTAATTTTATAGCACAGCGATATACACCGCATGCGAATTATTCAGGTAATTTTGGCGAATACACCCGCATTAGATATGATGATAAATGGGGAAGCTGGAGATTTATTCCTTATCAATAGGAGGCTGAGAAGCCTCCTACTCCAATAATAACTTTTTCCACACTCTCCACGATGAATCTGAACAAGTCCTTAGTTTGAGATTCTCCATATTAATATTGATATTTATCTGAACAAGATAGCCTTCTTGCATTTTGAATACAATTAAATAAGACCAATCAAGAGCGTTAATTGTGTTAGCTCTTAAGTAATAGATTCCTGATTCTGTCAATGAATCAGCATCTATTCCGTCTTGAAACCCAAATCTTCCAAATATAGAATTTCTGGCCAGTCCTCCCAGGGTGACAACCAGCATCCCCATTCCTCACCATTTCCTAACTTTGCCGCAAACTAACAACTATGCAGAAGATACGATACAGACTTGTATACAACCGAAAGAACCATCTGAACCAACAGGGCACCGCCCTTGTACAAGTGGAAGCGAAGCTGAACCAGCGCAACATCTACCTCACCACCAACATCTACCTCCGGCCGGAGAACTGGGAAAAGTCAACGGCGCAAGTCATCAACCACCCGCAGGCCATCGAACTCAATGCGATGCTCTTCGAGTTCGTCATCCACCTGCAGGCCATCGAGCTGGGGTTCTGGAAGCGCGGCATCCAGCCGACGCTGGCCCTGCTGCGGGATGCCGTGAAGAAGAAGGCACCGGCAACCATCACCTTCCCGGCATTCGCCCGGTCGGCCATAGCCGCCTCCGACAAGCGGCCGAACACCAAGGAAAACTTGCTGTCCACCGTCACCCAGCTGGAGCAGTTCCGGCCCGGCTTGGACTTTGCAGACCTGACCTATACATTCCTGAAGGACTTCGAGGCTTGGCTGCGGGAGCAGGGAAAGGGAGTGAACACCGTGGCCAAGCACCTCCGCCAACTGCGCACCCTCATCAACGAGGCCATCAACGACGGATACATGCCCGCCGACGCCTACCCGTTCCGTAAGTTCAAGATCCGGCAGGAGAAGGGCAGGCACGAGTTCCTTACCCCCGACGAACTGCGTCGGCTGGAGACGGTGCAGCCCGCTGATGAACGCCACCGCCACGTGCTCGATGCTTTCCTGTTCTGCTGCTATACCGGCCTGCGGTACTCCGATTTCTGCGCATTGTCGACAGTGAACGTCGTACCGATTAACCGCACACGCTGGCTGTGCCTGAAGATGCAGAAAACAGACATTGAAATCAAGCTGCCGCTCGCCCTGCTCTTCGACGGCAAGGCCCTTGAGGTCATCGACCGCTATCCGTCCGTCGAGGAGTTGGCCGCTATCCCGTCGAACTGCGAAACCAACAAGCTGCTGGCCGATGTCGGCAAGTTAGCCGGTGTGAAGAAACACTTCACCTACCACACCGCCCGGCACACCTGCGCGACGCTGCTTGTTCACCAGGGCGTCGCCATCACCACGGTGCAGAAGGTGCTGGGGCATACGTCGGTCAAGACGACGCAGATATATTCAGAGGTGCTGTCCGACACCATCGTCCGCGACCTGAAGGGCATCCGCAAGCGCAAGCGATTGTAGGTCTTTTTCTTTCCGCATCCGGAAATCGGTACATTCCTGGTATATCCTATAAAAATATACCCACAATCTACCCGCTGACATGGCTTGTCAGCCGATTGCGGCCGTGTCCTTTTATTGTGTATTATACCGGTATATTTTTGCCCAAAATGAATATAGACATGGAATTGAACGATTGGGTCATTCTGATCACCGCTCTCGGAGGAATTGAAGGTGCAAAACAACTCGTCAAATGGGTGCTAAATCGTAAGTACGAACAGCGCAAGGAGGATGCCTCTGCGGATGCCGCCGAGTACGAGACGGAACGGCAGCAGGTAGACTGGCTGGAGAAGCGGCTTGCACAACGCGACGCGAAGGTGGATGCACTATACGGAGAAGTCCGCAAGCTGGAAAGCGAGAAACTGGATCTTGTATACAAGAATCACGAACTCGAACTGCAACTCAAGGAGGCGGATATGAAGAAGTGCCTGAGGCGTGGTTGCGGAGACCGGGAGCCGCCAAGCGACTATTGAAAATAGGAGAGCGCATCTCACGACGCCCCCCCTATATAAGTATAAAAAACTACGCAAAAATAGAAATAAATATTGAATTATGAAAATCTTAATAGACAATGGCCACGGAAGCAACACAGCCGGGAAACGTTCTCCCGACGGAAGGCTGCTTGAGTACGCCTATACCCGTGAGATAGCGGAACGCCTTGTGAACGAATTGCGCAAGCGTGGCCTCGATGCAGAGCGCATCGTACGGGAAGAGGTAGATGTGCCGCTGGCCGAGCGGTGCAAGCGTGTGAATGAGTACAAGGCCAGTGAGGCCATTCTGGTCTCCATCCACTGCAACGCGGCCGGAAACGGCTCGGCATGGATGTCGGCCCGCGGATGGGAGGCATGGACGTCTGTTGGTAAGACGAAGGCCGACAAGCTGGCTACCTGCCTGTATGAAGCTGCCGGACGGGCCGGCTTCAGGCTGCGCAAGGACGAGACGGACGGCGACCCGGACAAGGAGGGGCATCTCTACATCCTGAAGCACACGAAGTGCCCGGCGGTACTGACGGAAAACCTGTTCCAGGACAACAGGGAGGATGTGGACTATCTGCTGTCCGAGGAGGGGAAGAAGGCGATTGTGGGATTGCATGTACAAGGTATTTGCGAATACTTGGGGCTATGATACGGGGAGTGAATACTTTCAGGAACATTTTCGTGAGTTCACGAAAATGGTTGTGCATCATTTTGCTGACGTCAGCAATATGGTCATGTCGGAGCGTGAAGTATGTTCCAGTCGAGACTGTCCGCACGGACAGCATCTACATCAACCAGGTGCGGCGCGACAGCATCTACCGGCGCGACAGCATCTACATCCGTGACAAGGGCGATACGGTATGGGTGGAGAAGTACAAGTATCTGTTTGTGGACAAACTTCGCCATGACACGCTGTACCTGAGCCGCACGGACAGCATCCGCGTGCCTTATCCGGTGGAGAAGGAACTCACCCGCTGGCAGCAGATGAAGCTGGAGCTTGGCGGATTTGCGTTCGGGATAATCATCGCCTTCGCCCTTATAATTGTCGGCTGGCTTGTGTACAGGTCGAGGAAAAAGTAGTACCTTAGCGGCGTAGAAGTTTTACTTGTCGTTGACAAGTTTCCCCGGCTGTCGGAAGGTGGTCGGGGATTTTTATATCCAAATGTTAAATATTCTATTCGCAGTGTATTTTTATCGTATTTCTTTTGTAATACAACAAAAATACACTATCTTTGCAGAGTCAAACAATAACTAATAAGTCAAACTAAAAAATGAACATTATGAAAAAGATTTGCAAAAAGGACGTGACATTCAAAAGGGTAAAGTATACCAATAACGTTAGAACTGAAACCACAATAGAAGTTCGGGTATTCGGGAAACGAGTTGGATATTTGAACCTTATATCTCGGTATATGGGTTATCAATTAATGATAGACAAATATCCTGCATTTGAGAACTTATATTACAGGCCTGAAGTAAGTTCTTACGATGAAGTAAGAGAAATGCTGAGAGGTCAACAAATTGACCTACAAATGCTTTAATCATGTACACAGCCACCATGACAGCGGATGAACTCGTAAAAGAGTTCACCGCTGACTTGCCCCAAATAATCGGGGTGAGCGACGCAAAGCAGAAGAAGGCAGACCGGATAATCAAGAAGTCCGTGCTGTTCCCGGTCTACCTCCACTCGTTTGTTAAAAGCAAACGAGGGAATGACTGGATGATTCTCATCGAAGCGAAGTCGAAGAAGTATGTCGGAGACAACTGCCTGATAACACTGGTATCGACCTTCGACGTCGGCCATGGCCGCTACGCTATCATGTGGTCAACTATACAAGGCCAGCCCCAGTACATCATATTCACGCCTCACTTTTTCCAGCGTTTCGCATTGCGTGCCGGTGTGAATCTGACAGGAATAGAACTTATTCATCGCTACTTCAAGATGAACCCGGCATACGGGTTCAATGTCGAGAAGGAAGTCATCGGTGATAAGGAGAAGACCAACGTGTACGGTTCGACTACCGAAGGTGCAGCATTAGGCGTTCGATTGTACACAGAGCATGACATCATCCTGTTCCGGACCTTCATAACCTACGACATGTGCAAGGGGGAACAGATAGAGAGTTTTGCCAAGGCGGACCTGTTCCGCCGAGAAATGCACGAAGAAGAAACAACCGTATAATAATAAAGAATATGGCAGCAAAAGCAGTATCACTCCGCTTGCCTGAAGAACTGGTAGAGCGGCTGAATAAAAAGGGTGATAACTTCACCCAGACGGTCATCAACGAACTGAACAACCTGGATCGCATCCGGCTGGTGTCGCTCGGTGAAGTGAAGGGCCTGTTCACGCAGCAGGAATGGATATTCATTGCGGATGCCTTCAACGGAACCCTGATGGATTCCGCACTTCGTGCGAATGTGGGTGTGTTCATTGCATCCTGCGAGGATGCAGAGCGGTTCGAGGGGAAGGCAGGACTGCACCAGATTGACCTTGCAACATTCCTTGAGAAGGTTAGGACGCTTCGGGGTGCGAACATCGAGGCAATCATCAACAGAGTAGAAGAATACTGGGAGCATTGCCACGAAATCGACATTAATAGCTGGTCGCAATTCTGACAAAAGAGGCGGAGCATTGCGCCCCGCCTCGGTGTCAAACAATTCCAATAAGCCGGACGGCTCAAAGAACTGCTGCAAAGATAGGATTTTCTTAATTAGTATAATCAAATCATGTTATACAACATAAATCTAAAAATAGCCGTTAGTATATTTGCTAACATTGAAAAATATGCTTATCTTTGCAACATCGAAATAAGAGATAAACCTTTTAAAAGCGGGGGCAACGCTATAAATTCTGCAACAAAGATATGACAACTGACTTTTATACAATCGCCGAAATTGAGAACCTTCAAGTAGTTGATACTACCTCTGCCATAAGTGGCTACCCTCAATCTCTAAAAAAAGCCTTGATCGGATTTGATAGCTTCGAAGAAGCTGAACGCATTGCCGGTGAATACGGACTTAGCATTGAGACTTTCACAAAACGTGATGGATGGCAGCTCTATTACCGCACCAATAATCGGGCTTATTCAGCTATCGAGGTGTCTGCTGAAGAATATGGTGATGATTACAGATCATTCACGGCATCAGATTATGAAGGCTTTTACGAAAATGAGGTTCAGGGCATGATAGGTGAATTTGACGACTTTGATAGCGTTGAAGATTTCTTGGAGAAAAAGAAAAAAATATATGACGCTATTGAAGATCTCGAAGACGATGAGATGGTTCTGACCTGCCAAGGTGAATACTATGACACTGTGAAAAGATACACCATGTGCCACAGCTTTGACACGAAAACGACCGTTATAGGTCTTATCTAATTACATATATGACACATAGAGAATACATAGGGCAGCAACTCGCTGCCCTTAGAAACAAACAGGGGCTAACAACCCGGCAACTTGCTGATATGTGTGGTGTGACATACGTCAATATAAGCAAGATTGAAAATGGTAGATACAACGTGAGTATAGACATCTTGCAGAAGGTCTGCGATGCACTAGGTGCTGATATTAGAATCATAGAGAAGGAGGTAGAAGATGGCGAAGCGTGAGATACCCTTATTTATAATCGACACTGCCCACTGGCATAATCAGGGCGATGCTGATTTCGTGGTCTGCACTGACCAGGAAAGCGGATTTATTGCAAGAGTCGACATCATTGGCGCTGATCAGCCCGATACTGTGGCCGACACCATCCGCATAGGGCATGAAAATCGTGGGTATAAGATGCGAATGGAGATAAAGCGCATCACTGGCAAGAACCCATCACCATCGGCCATGCGCACGTTGATGAAAAAGGCGTGCGATTATTATGCTGATAATAAGCGAACGCCCATCCATTCGGATGAACCCAGTACACTGGAGTGCGTCAAGTTCTTGGGGCTACTGATAGATGGTAATAGGAATAATCTGCAAGAAGCCGGCGTAGATTATAACGAGCGCAGAACAGTTGAGACAAGTCTGAAGATGCTGGAGGCTATTAGACTGAAACTTCTGGAATGATATTAGCATGAGGGCGACCGATTGGTCGCCCTTCTTATTAAAATTCGCCAGAATAGTTTTTTATCAAATCATTCGCTTCCTGTATATCGTGCGGCGTGTATATGTCCGTCATCAAGATACTGCTATGCCTGGCCTGATCACGAACACTCAACACATCATAATGTCGTAGCATGTTGGTGATACCTGTATCTTTTAGCGAATAGAACTTATATTTTTCCGACAGCTTCAGGTCTTTTCGAACATGGCTACTCCAGTAGTCACGAAACATTTTCTCTGTTCTTTCCTTGCGTCCCGGTCGCATGCCATCTGAGAAAAGGTAATAATCACCTGGGTTACTGAATATATCAAGGTCAATCATCAAATGTATAACCTTTGCAGGTAAGGTGATAGTTCCATCCTTCCTGTTCTTTGATATGGTGTCTTGTACAAAAATCGTCTGTTTTTGCAAACTGATATTGTCCAGTTTGAGCCGTACCATTTCTGCCGGCCGAATAAAACAATAATATAGAATATAGCTTGCAAGCAACATATATGGATTGTGTTCCCGAAGGTATATATTTATCTTTTGCAGCTTATCTGGTTCCACAACGCAGCGAATTTTTTTCTTTCCCTTACGTCCAAGGCTGCTTATTCCTTCAGTCGGGTTCTTGGTGAGGTAATTGTGGCTCAAACAAAAGCTGCTGAATGATTTTAAGAATCCAAGATAATTATCCCTTGTGAAAGCAGTATTATCGCGGCCGACATAAATCTCATCAAGCAGCTGCACACAGAAATCTTTATCAAATTGGTATATATAAGTAATAGGAACTTTCTTTTCCTGATTGAATAATTCTAAGTTACGAAGATAAGAGGTGTAGGACTTCAGTGTCTCAGGTCGATACCTGCCATCGCGCAACATCTTGGCCATGAATACGCGATAGCGGTCTGCCACTTCTTTGAACAGAGTATATGCAGAACCACTTTCTGCTTCAATCCATGGGTTCCAGCCTATAGATAGTTTCTCCGATAGTCGATTCATAAAGTCCTTGGCGTATTTCCTTCGAGCTGTGATAGACTCAATATGGTTCAGCTTGAATTTCTTTCTTTTCATTTTCCCGGTATCTGGGCAAAACGAATAAAAGTCGATGTACCATTCTTTGCCAGTGTGAAGAACTGGAGGGGTATAAGATTTGATTTCGTTGAGTGAAGACATTTTTTTTATTTGTTTTCGCCCGAAGGAAAAAACAAATACGTTATTTTTTGCGTCCCGATTTCGTCCCGGCTAAAGCCTTTAAAATGAGATAAGCCGCTAATTATTAGCGGCTTATTCACTTTTTAGTCGGAATGAGGCGACTCGAACGCCCGACCCCTACGTCCCGAACGTAGTGCGCTACCAACTGCGCTACATTCCGCTACCTTTATTAAAAGAAAGTGGTGTCACCAGGAATCGAACCGGGGACACAAGGATTTTCAGTCCTTTGCTCTACCAACTGAGCTATGACACCAAATGCTTATCTTTCGATTGCGGGTGCAAAGGTAAGCATTTTTTTTGATGCTCCAAACTTTTATGGGAAAAATATGCGAAAAGAGGACTTATTATTAAAAAAAACGCCGATTGGTGCAGACTGTCGCAACTGGTTCTACCACGTCGATGAAGAATTGAGTGGAGAACAGCTGCATCCGTCTGCGCCAATCAGCGTTTCAGCATTTGCTTGGCACGAGGGTGTCAGTCAATGTTGGGGTTGATGCTGTGCCATTCGCTGATGGGAGGCAGTACGCCCATGCCGATGACTTCGTCACGCAGAGTGCAGAGGTGCTTGTAGCTTTCCTGCAACTTGGCCTCTTCTTCGGGAGTACCTTTCAGCTCTTTGTAATGTACGCCGTCCTTTGTGATTTCAGTTTCCATGGCCATCATGATGTGGTCGAAGCCGTGGCTGTGTACGTATGTGCCTGCGGGCCAACGGAACGGTTTGCCACCCATAGCGGCTGCAATCATTTCGATGGACACGTATGCCGGGCTCTGGAAGGAAGAGCGGCCACGCAAAGCGATGATGTTGGCACCGCCTTTAGTTACTTTCGTCTGGATTTCGGCCCATTGTTCTTTAGTCAGCTCGGGTGTGCCGATGATGTCCAGCAACGGTTTTCCGTCTACTTTGGCTGTTGAGGCGTAAACGGCCATCTGTTCGCCGTGTCCACCGTATGTACGGCAGTTCTCAATCTTGTCCGGAGCCATGTTGAAGTGCTTGGCCAGTTCGCTGCGCAGACGGGTACTGTCCAGAGCGGCCAGAGTCGTTACCTGAGAGGGCTTCAAACCTGAATAGAGTAAAGTGATGAGGCCTGTGATGTCGGCGGGGTTGAAGATGACAACCACGTGCTTTACGTCGGGGCAGTATGCCTTCACGTTCTTACCGAACTCTTCGGCGATGGCTGCATTACCCTTCAGCAGGTCTTCGCGGGTCATGCCGGCCTTGCGGGCTGCACCACCTGACGATACCACGTACTTGGCACCCGTCAGCGCTTCCTTGATGTCGGAAGTGAAGGTGAGGTTCAAGCCCTCGAAGCCGCAGTGAAACATTTCCTCGGCTACGCCCTCCAATCCCGGTGCATAGGGATCGTACAGACAGATGTTGGGGGTGAGACGCATCATGATGGCGGTTTGTGCCATGTTTGATCCGATCATGCCGGCTGCGCCGACGATGGTCAGTTTCTCGTTTGTCAGAAATTCCATAAGCTCATTATTTATTTAAAGGTGAGTAATCATGTCACAAAGATAACTCTTTCCTCTCAGACTTGTTCATAGAAAGAGGTTATAATTTAGAATGAAAAGTTATTTCTATTATCTTTGCCGCAAGAAACGTTAAATGGAGGAAGGTTTATGAGTATCGAATTAGGGAAATTCAACACACTGGAAGTAGTGAAGAGGGTGGATTTCGGTCTGTACCTGGATGGTGGCGAAGAGGGTGAAATCCTTTTGCCTGCCCGCTATGTGCCCGAGGGATGTTGCCCGGGTGATGTGCTGAAAGTGTTTATCTATCTGGACAACGAGGAGCGGCTGGTGGCCACCACGCTTACCCCCTTGGCGCAGGTGGGGCAGTTTGCCTTTCTCGAGGTGGCCTGGGTCAACCAGTATGGCGCTTTCCTTAATTGGGGGCTGATGAAGGACCTGTTTGTCCCTTTCAGCGAGCAGAAGATGAAGATGCAGGTGGGCAAGAAGTATCTGGTACATGTTCATCTGGACGAAGAGAGTTTCCGCATTGTGGCCTCTGCCAAGGTAGAACGCTATCTTTCCAAGGAGAAGGCGCCCTATACACCGGGGCAAGAGGTAGACATTCTGGTATGGCAGAAAACCGACCTCGGTTTCAAGGCCATCATTGCCCATGCTTATGCCGGACTGCTCTACGAGAGCGAAATCTATCGGCCTCTCCATGCGGGCATGGCTTTGAAGGCTTATGTGAAGCAGGTGCGCGACGACGGCAAGATTGACCTTACCCTCCAGAAGCCCGGACATGCCGGCGTGGAAGACTTCGCCACGACCTTGCTGGAGCATATCCGTGCAAACGGAGGACGTACACCGCTGAATGACAAAACCCCCGCCGATGAAATCTATGCCATATTCGGAGTCAGCAAGAAGGTTTTCAAGAAGGCTGTGGGCGACCTTTACAAGAAGCGTCTCGTTGTGCTTGCCGAGGACGGGATAAGGCTGAGTTAGCGGATAATGGTTAGTGGTAAGCGGTGAACGGTAAGCGGTGAGCGATAAGCACTGACCAACCTGCCGAATGGCTACCAACCACTCACCACTCACCGCTCATGTCGTCGCTCAATATAGGGTTTTCCCTACCCGGAAATAGAGACAACCTGTGGGGAAGGTGTTTTTCCTTCCCTATTTTTGTATCCACAATATTAATGAAAAACTAAAAGAGAGAACAGCGTATGAAACGTTTATTATGGATAGGAATCCTCCTCCTGTTGGGCAATGTGGCCTGTCGTGCGGCCATGAGCAACGGCCAGATGCGTACGGAAGTCCGTTTCCTGACGGACAAGATGGCCTACGAACTGAATCTGAGCACGGCGCAGTATAATGATGTC
The DNA here is from genome assembly GCF_949298305.1 of uncultured Bacteroides sp. Lineage (GTDB taxonomy): Bacteria > Bacteroidota > Bacteroidia > Bacteroidales > Bacteroidaceae > Bacteroides. The sequence continues at coordinate 16,657 of NZ_CASFWU010000026.1, forward strand.
TACGAAATTAACTATGACTTTCTTTTCGGAGTCAATTCTGTGATGGATGCGGTCGTACGCGGTGAAGCCTGGGCGTTGGACCGTTATTATGACCGTCTGGATTTGCGTAACGACGATTTGCGCTGGGTGTTGGACAGCCGCCAGTACACGCGTTTCCTGCGCACTCTTTACTTCTATCGTCCGCTCTACGTATCGGACGGCCGCTGGCAGTTCCGCGTCTATATCACTTATTCCAATCACAGTCACTTCTATTTTCCTCTGCCGGCCGTATGTCGGGCTTACCGTGGAGCTCATGCACGTCCGGCTCCCGACCGTCCCAGTTTCTATCGGGGGCGCTATGATCACCCGCATTACGAGGGACTTTACCGCATCCGCGATCCCCGCCATTACCGCAGTGCGCGTCAGTCGGACTTCGGTCCCGTACGGCCTGCTGCAGGCAGACCGTCGCCCGCCAGGCCTTCACGTCCGGCTGCCCGGCCCGATGCCGGCCGAGGAGACAGACCCGCCCAGCGCGGACCCGAACGTCCTTCCCGCGGTAAGGCCGAGAAAACGCCCGGACGTCGCGGACAGGGAGCCGTGCGCGGTGCTTCCGATACTGAACGCAGGACCGACGACCGGAAAGCTCCCGAAAGGAAACGTCCCATGAGGGGCGATGACCGGAAGTGATGTTCCGAAGCGGCAGAGGGCGCAGCCTTCATCTTCCGTCGTCCAGCCCGAGATGCAGACCGTCACTTCGGATAAGGCTGCAACTTTGTCTGGCCCGTAGCTGTAGCGGCATGGCCAAAGGCCGCATCGCTCTTGTCTTTGATGCGTTTTTATAGAAGACTCGCCACAGACTGTGCAAGCTCTCCTCCTTTATTTTGCTCAATGCAAACGGATGAGGATGCTGCGCAGTCTGTGGCGAGTCTTTTTATCGTGTCCTTCCGGTAGGAGGTCAGAGGTCTTGTTTATACGTATATTCAAGGCTCTTGAGGCAGCTGTTGTCCGAGCTGCCTCCGTACATCAGGCGGTAGGTGCCATCCAGCGGGTGGACGGTGTTGGTCTCCTTGTCCCACCAGTTGAAGGTTTCGTCCGTCAGGGGCAGCACCACGTCGCGGCTGGCGCCGGCGGGGATGGACACACGCTTGAAACCTCTCAGGGTCTTCTGCGGGCCTTCGGGGTCGTCGGTGCGCTGCAGGTAGAGCTGCACCACCTCTTCGCCGTCGCGTTTGCCCGTGTTGCTCACCGTCACTACCAGGTTGCCGTCCGCCACCCGGGCCTCGCCGTAACGGAAGGTGGTGTAGCTCAGTCCGTGGCCGAAGGCAAAGAGGGGCTTCTCCGCCAGGTAGCGGTAGGTGCGGCCCTTCATGGAGTAGTCCTGGAAGTCGGGCAGCTGGCCGATGTTCTTGTAGAAGGTGACGGGCAGGCGTCCGGCGGGATTGTAGTCGCCGAAGAGCACGTCGGCAATGGCCTCGCCTCCCGCCTGTCCCGGATACCAGGCCTGCAGGATGGCGTCGCAGCTGGTGCTTTCGGGTGTCAGCCCGACGGCGCTTCCGGAGAAGTTGACCATCACAATCTTCTTTCCGGCCGCCTTGAGGGCCTTCAGCAGCTGGCGCTGTACGGCGGGCAGCTCGATGTCCGTGCGGTCGCCTCCCTTGAAGCCCGGCGCGTCGACGGCCATCTCTTCACCCTCCAGCGAGGGGGCGATGCCTCCGGCAAAGACAACCACGTCGCATCCGCCTATTGCCTGGAGCACTTCCTGCCGGTTGACGGGCGTGTTGGTGCCCAGGTCGAAGAACAGCGTGGCGCCGTTTCCCTGCTGGCGGTATTTCAGTTCGATGTCGTAAGCCTGTCCGGCCTTTGCGGGCATGGTGTAGACGGTTTCCATCTTGCGGTAGATGCCCTCCTTGGCGGCCACCTGCTTGCCGTCGACGAGGAGCTCGTAGGCGCCGCGCATCTGGATGCGGAACTCAATCTCTCCTGCCTTCTGTGGCTTCAGGGTAGAGCGGTAGACACCCGAGAAGCCGGTGAGCGGCACGTTGGGGGCAAAGGCGGTGGCGCCGTCCGTGTTGAAGCGGAATGGGGTGGTCTGGCGTGCGGTGGCCACGGGGGTGCCTTCGCAGGTGCCGTTGTCCCAGTAGGTGGCGTCGAACCCGTTGCCGGCGGCCGTGCCGCACTGGTCGAAGAGGCTGGTGAACATCCGCTCGGAGACACGGTCGCAGCCCGGCACGTAGACCAGCTGAGCCTGCGGCAGGCGGTGTTGCAGGGCTTCGAGCAGAGTGACGGTGTGGGCCGGGAAGCCGTTGTAGTTGCCCCACTGCATCACCGAGTCGTTGGCATTGGGGCCTATGAGGGCAATCTTGCAGTTCTTGTCCAGCGGCAGCAGGTTGTTGCGGTTCTGCAGCAGCACCATGCTCTCGCGGGCCATGCGGAGGGCCATCTGCCGGTGTTCGGGGCTGTCGATGATGTCGTCCGGAATGCTGTCCCAGGGCGTGGTGGCGTCCATCTCGCCCAGCTCGAAGCGGGCCTTCAGCAGCCTGCGCACGGAGCGGTCTATGTCTTCCTCCTTGATTTTTCCCTGCTTCACGGCCTCGGCCAGGGTGGCATATACGCTGCCGCACTCCAGGTCCGTGCCCGTCAGCACGGCGGCCGATGCGGCCGAAGGCTCGTCGGGGTGGGTCTCGTGGTGTCCCTTTTCGAAGAAGTCGTTGATGGCCCAGCAGTCGCTCACGATGAGGCCGTCGAAGCCCCACTCGTCGCGCAGAATCTGCGTCAGCAGGCGGTTACTGCCGCAGCAGGGGGCGCCCTCGAAGCGGTTGTAGGCACACATCACCTCCTTCACGCCGGCCTTCTGCACCAAGTCCTTGAAAGCGGGCAGGTAAGTCTCCCACAGGTCGCGCGGGTCGATATTTTCGGCATTGAAGCTGTGTCGGTTCCATTCGGGGCCCGAATGTACGGCGTAATGCTTGGCGCAGGCGTGGGCCTTGTCGTAGCGGCTCCCTTCGGGGCCTTGCAGCCCGCGCACCACGGCCATGCCCAGTTGGGCGGTGAGGTAGGGGTCTTCGCCGTAGGTCTCCTGTCCGCGTCCCCAGCGCGGGTCGCGGAAGATGTTGACGTTCGGTGTCCAGAAGGTCAGTCCCTGGTAGCGCTTGTAGCTGCCTGCCTGGCGGGCCAGGCGGGTCTTGGCGCGGGCCTCGTCGCTGACGGCGTTGAACACCTCGTGGAGCAGCGAGTCGTTGAACGAGGCGCCCATGCCGATGGCCTGTGGGAAGACGGTGGCCAGTCCGGCGCGTCCCACGCCGTGCAGGGCCTCGTTCCACCATTCGTAGGGCTTGATGCCCAGGCGGGGGATGGCGGGCGAGTTGTTTTGCATCAGTGATACTTTTTCCTCCAGTGTAAGTTGTTTCAGCAGGTCGTCGGCCCGTTGCTCGGGGGATAGTGTGGAATCCTGATAAGGACTTTTGCCGCCGCAGCTGCACAGGCAGCAGACAACGGACAGCAGGATGAAAATGTTTTTCATGCGGTTGTTGTGTTTAAGTGGTTCATTTCCTGCAAATGTATGGATAACGGATGTATTGGCAAAGTCATGTCTGAATTATTTTTCAGAAGCGGGAAAAATGACACGGCTCCTGTGGCGTGCCGTCTGCCGGGTGTGCGTGGCGGCAGGCTATGTACGGTTTTTTCAATCGTGGCGGCCGTTTTGTAAAGGGCTGGTTGTGAGCGATGTGTAAATAGCCCGTCTCAGTCGTATACAGAGGGGCTCTCAGTCGTGTACTGAGGCTGCCTCGGTATACGACTGAGGGGGCCTCGGTTGTGTACTTTCGCTGCCTCGTTTTCTGATGTAAATAAAAATGGATGTCTGCTTTCGTCCGGCCGTCGTGGGGCGGCGGACGGCAGGCGGCAGGCACAGGGCGGGCCGATGAGCGCGGCAAAGGCGGGCGGGCCTGTGCCCGCAGACAAAAGCAGAGGGCGCACCGTGCGGATGCGCCCTCTGTGTCAGGCCGTTGTCAGGCAGGGGTTATTTCATATACCATCTGGGGTCGCCACAGTTGCGTTTGCCGTCGAAACTGTTGTCTATGATGGTAAAGTCTCTGTTCTCGGGGTCTTGGAACAGGTCGGCTTCGCCGCCTTCATAGGTGTTGAGGCCGTTGATTTTGTTGCCCGTAATCTTCATGTCGCTGGTCATATAGCTGTTGCTCACCACGGGTACGACGTCGTTGGCGCGGATGCCCTTGGCCTCGGCCGAGGTGCTGCCCAGGATGCAGTTGGTGATTTCGATGCTCTGCGGTCCGTTGCCGTTCTTGTCGCAGTCCAGGAAGTAGTCGCCGCTTCCCATGGCCTTGCTGAAGGTACAGTCGGCCACCTTCAGCGAGGTGAAGTCCGTGTTCTTGCAGTAGACGAAGCACTTGCCGGTGTAGACCACGGTGGAGTTGGTGAAGACGATGTTCTCCACCTTGCCCTTGCCGCTGCTGGCGTCAACGTGTACCAGGCTGTACGAGCGGCTTTCGGCTCCGTAGATGATGCAGTTGTTGAAGCTGAGCGTGTTGATGACCTTCTCGTTGGAACCCTGGAGGCGGAACGGTGTGTTCTTGAGGCTGTGGATGAAGCAGTTGTTGAACTCGATGCTGCCCACGGTGGCTGCCGCCGACTGGTTGAACAGGTAGTCACCGTGCTCGCCGGTGAGTTCCACGTTCTCGAAGCGTACGAAGCTGTGGGTGCCCTCCACGTCGAAGTTCTTCACGCTGATGACAGCTTGTGCGTCGCCCGGCAGTCCGAAGAAGGTTACCGACATGCCGTCGGGGATGTAGATGGTGTTCTCGTTCTTGTAGCTTGCTCCGGCGTTCAGGGCCACGTTGACGGTCTGATAGCCGGCTGCCGCCATTTCTTCGAGCAGGGCATTGTTGAGCGAGTCTTGGGCGCCCAGGTAGGCGGTGTAGTCGGCGTCGGGCACCTTGGCGTTGGTGGTGAAGCTCAAGACGCCGCGTTTGGTATCGCCCAGGTAGATGGTGGCCGTGTACGAGGTCAGCTGCTGCAGGCCGTCGATGGTCATTTCGCCCTTCTGCTTGGCCTCTTCGGTCACTTCTACGGACTTGACCAGCGTGCCGTTGGCATCGGTAATCTCAATGCGGTCCACGTCGGCTCCGGCTTCCCAGTGCAGGGTTACGGAGTTGTCGTCCACGTCTGAGCCGGACAGTGACTCGAAAATCTGTTCGGTCGGTGTGGTGAAGCTGTAGTCGGTGTAGTAGCTCCATTTGGATTCGCTCTTCTGGCTCGACAGGCTCTTCATGCGGAGGAAGTACTTGGTGTCGGCCTTCAGGTTGCCGATGGTGTAGGGGCTTTCGACGATGGACTTGTCTTCGCCATAGACCATGGCGTTGGCGCCGCCCATGGGTATGTCGTTGTACAAGCTGTCCGTACTCACCTCAATGATGTAGTATTCGGCCTCGGGTACGGCGTTCCATTTCACTTCGGCTGATGTGGCCTTGCTCGATACGGATATCCCGTCCGAGCTTACGCTGAACAGTCGGTCGTATGAGCTGTCTACCTCCCAGTCGTTGCCTTCCGTGCAGGAGGTTGTTGCGAAGGCGGCCAGGAGCATGAGAGCTCCGGCGCCGATGATATGTTTGGTATTCTTCATGTCAGTTATATTATAGGTGTTGGGTAATGTTAGTTGGAGTATCCGTAAGAGTTGTACAGCGTTCCGTTGGATGCCGAAATCGTGGTGGAGCCGATGGGCAGCAGGTAGCGGTTCTTCACGGTCACGTTGTCGCCTATCAGTCCGCTGGAGATGGACGGCAGGTTGACGTTCAGGTTCTTCTGGGTGGCGTCGGTTCTTTCCTTGCCGAAGAAGTCCTTGCTGTCGTCATAGTCGGCCGAAGTCTTGCCTTCGGGCAGTCCGTACCAGGTCACGCTGCTCAGGTCTATTACGGTCTTGCTTTCGTCCGTGTAGTTGAAGTAAATCTTTTCGGGATAGCCGTTGGTCTCGTCGCTCATCTGTGCTACGTAGTTGTCTTTGAACTCCTGTGTCTTCTCGGCCAGCAGGTTCCAGCGGATGAGGTCGAACTTGCGGACGCCTTCGCCGGCAAGTTCCCATGCGTTCTCGTCTACGATGGCGTTGAAGAAGGCATCCTTGTCGGCCGGGATGGCGGCAATGTAGCTCTCGGCCTCAGCCTTGTCGCCCTGGGCGAAGGCACGGCAGTGGACTTCGGAGAGCGCCTGGCGGGCGGTCAGACCGGCCGAGCCGGCATATCCGCCGTCGGGTCCTGCCAGTTCGTTCATCACTTCGGCATACATCAGCAGCACCTGCGGATAGCGCATGCGCACCACGTTGATGCCGCTCATCCACTTGGCGTTGCCGGTGGCGATGGCTGCCTGGCGCCATTCTTCGTTCATCTTGCGGATGTCCCACTTGCCCACGTAGATGGCGAAGGGGGTGTTGCCCAGCATCTCTTCCTTCAGGACTCCGCTTGTCTCTTTCAGCTGGAGGTTGCAGCAGGTGATGTCGCGGCGCAGGTCTTTCTTGTCAAACGACCAGAAGAACGGGGCGGTGACCTTCATCTTGCCCGATGAGTTGCCCTTGGCGCCGTATTGTGCGCTGGCGCCGTTGATGCGCACGCCTACCGTATAGCCCAGCTCGCTGCTGACGCCCAGTCCCATGGGAATCTCGAAGATGTTCTCGCGATAGGTCTGGTCCAGTTGGCGCTGGTTGAGCAGATACCATTGGTTTTCGATGGAGGGGTTCAGCTGGTGCGTGCCGTTGGTGATGATGGCGCTCAGGTGAGCGAGGGCCAGTTCATACATCGCCTTGCGGGTGGCTGCGTCGCAGCGTTGGGTGGGATAGGTGGGGTCGCTGTACGAGGCTGTCTCATAGCCTTCCTTGGACTTCTCGCGGATGGCCCATCCGGCCCGTGTCAGGGCAATGTTGGCCAGCAGGGCGTGTGCATAGCCTTTGGTCACGTGTTCGGTGCTGTAGGTGGACACTTCGCCTGCCCAGGGCAGCAGTTCGATGGCCTTCTCCAGGTCGGTAATCAGGGTGTCCAGAATGACGTCGCGGTCTGTTTTCTCCAGATAGGCGTTGCTCAGGTCCGATTTGGACGACTCCAGCTTCATGGGGATGTCGCCGAAGAAGCGGATGAGGTCCAGGTAAATCATGGCACGCAGGGTCAGTGCCTCGCCTTTATAGCGTTCCATGGTCTTTTGGTCCGTACCTCCCGAGGTGGTCAGCGGACTTGCGTCTATCATTTCGATGGCCAGGTTGGCGTTTTCAATGACGCCGTACATGGCGTCCCATACCTGTGCCAGTCTTGACCAGCCGGGGTTGGCGTTGTAGTTCATGTTGCCCCGTTCGCTGGTGGCGTTGGTGGCGTCGTCGCCCAGACCGTCTACCAGCTCACAGTCAGAGTTCAGGCCCCAGATGATGGGGATGTATTGCGAATACGTGGCATCCTGTGTCAGCCCGCCGTATATCTTGTTCACCGTCAGTCCGGTGTAGTAGGTCGATTGCGAGATGGTTTCGCCGGTCAGTTCCGAAGGGGAAGTCTGGTCCAGGAAGTCCGAACAAGAGGTCATGCCCAGTACCCCGGCTGCCAGAATCAGTGCTTTTGCTATATTTTTCATAAATGGTTTCTTTTAAAGTTAAGTTAGAATGTAACGTTGATGCCTCCTACGAACGAACGGCTCTTGGGATAGGCTGCATAGTCTATGCCCGGTGTCATGGCGTTCTTCTTGCTGCTGGTGTCCACTTCGGGGTCGGCACCGCTGTACTTGGTGAAGCAGAAGAGGTTGTAGCCGGTCAGGTAGATGCGTATTCTCTGTGTGAACACCTTCTGGCACCAGGCCTTGGGCAGGGTGTAGCCCACCGTCACGTTGTTTACACGCAGGAAGGATGCGTCTTCTACGGCGTAGTCAATCAGCTGCATGGTGGTCACGGCTGCCGGGTTGTAGATGGAGGCGTTGGCGTTGATGGCGTTCAGGCGCGAAATCAAGGCGTCGGCTCCCCCGTAATAGTCGATGACAGTGTTGCTCGGACGGCCCAGGTTCAATCCCGTTGCGGGGTCAATCCAGGTGTAGCGGTTGGCCAGTGCGAAGTCGTTGTTCAGGTTGTAGCCTCTGGCCGAGCCGGTGTAGAAGGCGGTGGCCAGTTTGGTACCGTTGACAATCTGGTTGCCGATGGAGTAGTTGAAGAAGATGTTGAAGTCGAAGTTGCCCAATGTGCCGTCAAAGCCGAAGCCGCCGGTCAGCGGGGCCACGGTGTTGCCCAGCTTCTGCTTGATGGGGTCTCCGTTCTCGTCGCATTCCACCTTCAGGGCGCCCGGATAGTAGGTGCCGCCGGTGATGCTGTTGCTCTTGTCGTTGATGCCGTCTCTCAGTACCCAGTTGGTTCCGTTCAGCACCAGTTCGCCGTTCGGGTTGCTCTGCGGGTCGTAGGCTGTGAAGAAGCCGTTGGTCTTGTAGCCCCAGATTTCGCCCAGGCTGCCGCCTTCCTCCACGCGGAAGTCTTCGTATTTGGCAATGGTGCTGCCCGACCAGCTGCTGCTCTGCCAGGGGTTCTCGGTGTTCAGTTCGTCGATGCGGTTCTTGTTGTAAGAGATGTTGAAGTTGAAATTCAGGCTGTAGTTCTTCTTGTCCAGCAGGACGGCGTTCAGGGAGAGTTCCACACCCTTGTTGGAGGTCTTTCCGAAGTTCTGGTACTGGTAGCTGTAGCCGGTGTTGGACGGAATCTCGGTTCTCATCAGCAGGTCTTTGGTCGTGTTCCAGTAGAAGTCCAACGAACCGGAGAGGCGGTTGTTCCAGAAGCCGAAGTCAACACCCAGGTTGCGGGTGATGGTTGTCTCCCACTTCAGGTCGGGGTTGGACAGGTTGGTGCCGTGCTCCAGCATGGTGTAGCGGGTTTCGTCGAAGAAGGGCGCCTTGGAAGTGTTGCCCGACAGGGAGAAGGTGGTGTACATCAGGCCGGAGTTGATGCGGTTGTTACCGGCCGTACCGTAGCTGAGGCGCAGCTTCAGGTTGGATAGCCATTCGGACGCGCTTTGCATGAAGGATTCGTCGGACACGCGCCATGCCAGGGCGGCAGACGGGAATACGCCCCACTGGTTGCCCTTGGCGAACTTGCTGGAGCCGTCGGCACGTACCGTAACGGTCAGCAGATACTTGTCGGCCATGGTGTAGTTGACGCGGCCGAAGAAGGAGAGCATGTTCTCCTTGGCGGAGATGGTGGTCTGCGTGGGCAGTGCCGTGCCCGAACCCATGTTGGCCAGCACTTCTTCAATGGTCATGGAGATGGGGAAGGCCACCGAGGTGTTCTCTACGCTCGTCTTCTGACTGCTGCTTACCTCGTGACCCAGCAGCACGTTCAGCTTGTCGCGTCCGTCAAACAGTTTCTTGTTGTCGTAGGTCAGGGTGTTGGCATTGCGCCAGTTCTTGGTGGTGTTTCTGGTCAGGATGGCCTGCGGCTGTCCGTTGTAGCCCAGCTTGGAGTTCTGTACGGCGTCCGATGCCCATACCTGGTCCGTATCTTCGTATTTCCAGCCGTAGCCGAACTCCGAACGGAAGGTGAAGTTCTTGAAGGGCTTCCAGTTCAAGCCTACGTTGTAGTTCTGGTTGAAGGTATTCTTTTTCTTATAAGTGGCAAGCAGGCGCTCCAGCGGGTCTTTCTGGCTGGAGGTGTTGTTCTCGTCGTCGTCGGTGTTGCTGGTCAGCGGGTCGATGGGGCGGAAGCGGGCGGCGTTGGCCACGATGGAGTTGGCCGCATTCGACTCGTTGGTGTCCGCACCGCCGCTCAGGCCGTCGATGGTCGTGTAGCTCAGGCGGGCATTGAAGTCCAAGGACATCCATTTGTTCAGCTCGGCATTGATTTTGGCGTTGATGTTGTCCTTGTTGAAGCCGGAACCGAGCATGATGCTCTTCTCGTCGTTGTGGGCGTAGCCTACGTTGAACTTAATCTGCTTGCTGCCGCCGCTTACGTTGACGTTATACTGCGTCTGGTTGCCGGTGCGGCCGAAAATCTCATCCTGGAAGTCTGTTCCTTCAACCGATTTCCAGATGTCCAGGTCCTGGTAGTTGCCATAGTCGGTAGAACCCAGTTCATATTGGTAGGCGGCATAGTCATACGGGCTCATCACCTTGTTCAGCTTGGTCACTTTCTTGTAGCCGTAGGATGCGTTGAAGTCCACCTGAGTCTTGCCTTCGCGGCCGCTCTTGGTGGTTACGATGATAACGCCGTTGGCGCCTCGGGCACCGTAGATGGCCGTGGAGGAGGCGTCCTTCAGTACGTCGATGCTTTGGATTTCAGAGGGGGCGATGTCGCTGATGCTGGACACGGGGAAACCGTCCACGATGTAGAGCGGCGAGTTGTCCTGCGACAGTGAACCGCCGCCACGCACACGGATTTTGATGTCGGCGTCGGGCGAACCCTCGGTAGTCGTGATGTTCACACCGGCCAGCTTACCGGTCAGCGCCTCGGAAGCGCTTGAGACGGGCACCGCTGCCAGTTGCTCGGAACTGACGGAGGCAACGGAACCGGTCAGGTCTCTCTTGGACACCGTACCGTAACCGATAACCACGACCTCGTCCAGTGTCTGGGTGTCGTCTTCCATCGTCACGTTGACAACCGTCTGTCCGTTGACGGGCTTTTCAATTGATTTCATACCTACGAATGAGAATACCAACGTGGCGTTGGAGGGGACGGAGAGGGTGTAGTTGCCGTCAATGTCGGTTATTGTACCGTTGCCGGTGTTCCCTTTCTCTACTACGGAAGCTCCGATGACCGTTTCTCCCGTCTTGTCTTTCACAGTACCCTTTACGGTTACGTTCTGCGCCGATACGCTGAGCGATATCATCGCCGCCAGTAGGAACAGCAGCGAAGTGTGTTAGACATTCTTTGCATGTTTATAAATTAGAAATATTTTTCTGTCCGGGTGTGTTCGTACACACTGTTAATTCCTCGATGCAAAAGTATAGGGATGTGAAAAAGTAAATGTGTAAAATCTGTTTTTAGGTGGGTATTTTTTGTTATTAACAGGGGACAGGACGCTAATGCTAAGCCGCTTGGAGGTTTTTCGGGACGGTGGGCAGGCGGGAGTGGAAGGATGGGGTGTGTCCGATAACGGAAAGCGGCCTCCGGCAGGGAAAGGAAGGCTTTTCCGGCTTGCCGCAGTCCGGACGGAGTGGGATGGTTCGTGTATAATACAATTCCTTCCGTGTGGCTTTTCTGTCTGTGTTTTTCCACAGGGACGAAGCGGAGGCGTGCAGGTCTGCGTCGGGGAATGCGGGCGGCGCGCCGGTCGTGTGGCTCTTGTGGCGGTGAAGGGTGAGCCGTATGGACGGGTGCGCCGTTCGCATTCCTGGCACAGGCCCGATGCCGCTGGGGGCAGGCTTGTGTCAGCCGTTGCAGACTGCTTGCCAGACTTCTTCGGTAGAGTCTGCCAGACGGGCAGGGTGGAAGGCTTCCAGCTCGGTGCGGGGGCGGAATCCCCACGTCACTCCGCAGGCGGTGACGCCGGCGTTGGCGGCTGTCTGCATGTCCACGCCCGAGTCGCCCACGTAGAGCACCTCCTCGCGGGGGATGCGGGCTATGGCGAGGATGTCGTGGACGATGGTCGGGTCGGGCTTGACGTTCACGCCTTCGCGCTGGCCGAAGACGGCGGTGAAGCGGATGGCGGGGAAGTAGTGGGCTATCAGTCTCTCGGTGGCCGCCTGATACTTGTTCGAGGCCACGGCTACGGCCACTCCTGCGCCTTGCAGGCGTTCCAGCAGCTCGGGGATGCCGGGATAGGGGCGGCTCATGTCGGCGTTGTGTACGTCGTAGTAGGGGATGAACTCGCGGCGCACGCGCAGCACGTTCTCTTCCGTCTTCTCGCCCTCGGGCAGGGCGCGTTCAAACAGCTTGTTGATGCCGTTGCCCACCATGAAGTTGTAGGCCGACTCTTCGTGCGTGGGGTAGCCCAGGGCCTTGAGGGCGTGGTTGGTGCTTTGTGCCAGGTCGGCAATGGTGTTCAGCAGGGTGCCGTCCAGGTCGAATATTACCAGTCTTTTCATTGTCTTTTCGTTATTGTCCGGCGGCAAAGATACGAATTTCCTCCGCAAAGGCGGGCTGATGGCTGCCCGATTTCGATGTCCCGGCCTCAAGGAGGAAGGGGCCGCCCCGTCGGGCACTTGCGGGGCGGAGGCCCGGAGACGGCCGGCACAGGACCTGGAGCAGGAAGGGACTCTGTGCGGGAAAGGACAGCCCTCTGTGCGTCCCGGCTTGGGCCAAGGCCGAAGAAAAGTTATAAAGCAGCCGCTGCGTTTTATAACGCAAGCGCTCAGATGTACAACTGAACGGCTCAGATGTACAACGCAGCCGCTGCTTTATAACTTTCTGCGGACTTTGAGTCATCCTTCCTGCCGGATAGCAGACACCCTCCTGCATGCCAGGCCTGTGTTTGCGGCCTGCGTGCAGGAGGGTGTCTCTGTGCCGTGTGTGGGGAGGCTACTTGCGGGTGATGCGGAACCAGTCGATGTCCGCCCAGCCGCCGTCGTTGGTCGTGATGGCGGGCCGCGTGCAGAAGGTGCCCACCTTGGCGCCTATCCATTTCCCCTCGCGGGCCTGGAAGGCGCTGCCCAGGGGCTGGAACTTCTTGCCGTCCGTGCTGTAGCTGAAGCGGCAGTTCACCACCAGGTCGTGTCCGCCCTCGCTCTTGGCTATCTTGCGTCCGTCGCAGCTGAACCTTACGCGCAGGTAGACGGTGCTGTCCGCCACGGCGGTGGAGGCGTTCACCGCTTCGGGGCTGCCCTTGTCGGCCTTGCGGCAGGTCACCTGCGAGAGCACCAGCCCCCCGTCGGTATTCTCCAGCATCAGTCCGGCATAGTCCATGCCCATGACCACCAGCCCCGTGCGTTCGCCCTTATACTTGGCCGTGGGTTTGAAGGTGAGCTTCAGGGTGGCGGTGAAGTTGGGGGCGGGCGTCTTCTGGAGCAGCAGGTTGGCCACGTCCCACAGGTTCTTGCAGTCGGCGGTCACGGGGTAGGAGTAGAGGCGCAGCAGGCTCCGGTCGCCGGCGCAGTAGGCCCACTTCTCGTTGATGTTGGCGTGCCACTGCCATTGGGGCGACAGGGTGTAGCCGTCGAACTCGTCGCTCTCCTGCGGGTTGCAGACGGGGTAGGTGCGGCCTACATTGGGTTTCTGCCAGGTCAGTACGGGCTCGCCGCAGCCGTCGCCGTCCGGGTCCGTGCCGATGACGGGCCATCCGTCCACCCACTTCATGGGTTGCAGGTGTACCAGCCGTCCGTAGGCGCCTACGTCCTGGAAGTGCAGGAACCAGTCCTCGCCTGTGGGCGTGTCCACCCAGGCTCCCTGATGGGGGCCGTTGACGGGGCTGTCGCCCTGTGCCAGCACGGTGCGCCACTCGTAGGGGCCGTAGACGTTCTTGGAGCGCAGCACCACCTGCCAGCCGGTGGGCACGCCTCCGGCGGGGTGGAAGATGTAGTAATAGCCGTCGCGCTTATAGAACTTGGGGCCTTCGCAGGTCTCGTGGGCCTCGTGTCCGTCGAAGACGATGCGCGACTGGGTGATGGCCCGCGTGGCGTCGGCGTTCAGTTCGCAGACGGCGATGACGCTCTTCAGGCCCGCACGGCTGCCGGCGTAGGCGTGGACCATGTACACGCGTCCGTCCTCGTCCCACAGGGGGCAGGTGTCGATGATGCCCTTTCCGGGCTTCACGAGCACGGGTTCGGTCCACGGCCCTTGCGGGTCTTTGGCCTTCACCATGAAGGCGCCCTGGTCGGGGTCGCCCCAGAAGATGTAGAACTCGCCGTTATGATGGCGGATGCTGGGCGCCCAGACGCGGTTGCCGTGTTCGGGGCGTTCGGGCGTCTCGACGGGGGGCAGGGCGTAGGGTACGGCGGCGCCGATGATGCGCCAGTTCACCAGGTCCTTGGAGTGGAGTATCTGCAAGCCGGGCAGGCAGTTGAAGCTGGACGAGGTCAGGTAGAAGTCGTCGCCCACGCGGCAGGCGTCCGGGTCGGAGTAGTCGGCATAGAGCACGGGATTCTTGTACTTCCCGTTGCCCAGGTCGGCACACCAGACTTCGGAGACGTAGTCCGTCTGCTGGGCGGAGAGGGGCAGGGCGATGAGCAGGCCCAGCCCTGCGAGGAGGGGTTTGAGAGACATTGGGGAATGATTAATGGTTAATGGTTAATGATAAATGGTTAATGGTGGATGAAACGCAGATTTACGCAGATTTACGCAGTTTGGTTCCTATAATCTCTGCGCCATCCGCGTCTAAAAAATGTGTATCGGCTTCCGGCCGGCTTTATGGCTCGATGCTGATGCTGACGCGGGCCGGATGCTCCAGTCCGTCTTTCCACTCCTCCATGTAGGCAAACCAGGCTTCGGGCGAGGGGTAGCCGAAGGTCTCCTTGCGCGAGGTGAACATGGTGTGGTAGTGGAAGCGGTCGCTGCCGGGGGCCGAGACGGTGTAGAGGAAGTTGTCCTCGTCCTTCACCTCCTGCCCCACGTACTTGCGGGGGATGCAGGTGGCTATGCCCACGGTCTCCTTGGCGTACTTCACCGTGTCCGTCACGGGCCAGTGGCGTCCCCAGCTGCCCACCAGTCCGCGGTGGTCGGAGTGGGCGAGGGTCTCGTTGCCCATGATGTTCTGTACGCCCGTGCAGAACACTTCGTCCTGCAAGGGGGCGGAGAAGAAGGTCTCCACCCGCAGGTCGCGGTGTCCGGCGTAGAGGATGTAGCGGTTGGTCATGTCCAGTTCCTTGCCCCGGTATTCCCAGCCCTTGACCTCCACGTCCACCACGGTGCGCACAGGTCCGTATGCCAGGATGCGCTCCGTGCGGCTGGCTATGGGCTCGATGTGGGTGGCACGGGTGCCGTCCCATCCTTTCAGCGCGCCCACGCCGCAGCTGTTGCCCACCATCAGCACGTCGTCGCCGAAGCCGCGCGCCAGTTGCCGGTCGGTGGGGTAGAACTGGCTCTCCTTCAGCTCCAGCCCCTTGTTGAACTTGCCGTAGGGGTCTACCGTCTGCTTCTGGTTGAAGTAGATGCGGTAGGCCACCAGTTCGGACTCGAACATGGGGCCGTGGCCTTGCAGCATGTTGTAGAAGTTGGTGGTGCCGGGCACGGTGATGGCCTGCGTGGGGGCGTGCTTCTGCTTCTTGGCGTCCTTCACCAGCATCTGGGCGAATACGCGGGCGGGATAGCTGCGGCCGGTCTTCTCGGAGGAGAGGGTGACGGTCAGCCGCCGGGTGCTGCGTGCGGGCAGGTCGATGACGAAGGCCAGTTCGTCGGCCTTGCGGTCGCCGTCCAGGTCGTCCAGTTGCGAGGGTATTTCGCGGTCGCCGTCCGTGACCGTGGCCGACTGCACGCGGAATGCGGGCTTCACTTCCGCCAGCCGGATGACCACGGGCTCGTCCGTCTTGTCGCGGTTCCAGTCGTTGCCGACTGTCACCGTCAGGCGGACGGTGGTGGCACCGGTGGCCTGCTGTGCGCTCACGGGGAGGCCGCACAGCAGGCACAGGATGAAGAGTAGGTTCGTTTTCATGGTGCTGGCAGGCTGGTTACAGCTCGATGGCCTGTGCTTTGGCCGAGGGGTTGTTGTGGGTCTGTCCGTTCACCGTCACGTTCTCGGCGTTCTTGATTTGCAGCACGTCGCCCTTGGTTTCGATGCGGATGTTCTCCAGGGTCACGTTCTTGGCCTGGCTGATGACGATGCCGCTCTTGGCCTGGCTGATGACCACGTTCTTCACGCTGACCCCTTCAATTGGCATTTCGGGCAGGCCGTTGAAGAACATGGCGCGTCCCGAGCCCTTGCAGATGACGTTGCTGATGTGGATGTCGCGGAAGGCGGGTGTCTCTTCGGTGACGGCGGGGATGTTGGCCTTCATGCGGTTTTGCAGGTCGGCTTCGGTCTCTTCGCCGGCCGCCTTGCCGCCATAGAAGAGGTCGAACAGCAGGGGTTCGTGGGGAATGTCAATCATGTGGATGTTGTCGATGTAGATGCCTTCCACCACGCCGCCACGGCCGCGGGTGCTCTTGAAGCGCAGGCCTACGTCGGTGCCCAGGAAGGTGCAGTCGGCCACGTAGATGTTCTTCACGCCGCCCGACATCTCGCTGCCCACCACGAAGCCGCCGTGTCCGTGCAGCACGGTGTTGTTCTTCACAATCACGTTCTGGCAGGGCTCGCCGCGCTTGCGGCCGTCCTCGTCCTTGCCGGACTTGATGCAGATGGCGTCATCGCCGGCGTCGAACACGTTGTTCACAATCAGGGCGTTCTTGCACGACTCCAGGTCCAGTGCGTCGCCGTTCTGCGAGTACCAGGGGTTGAACACCTTCACGTTGCGGATGGTGATGTGTTCGCACGAGAGCGGGTGCAGGCACCAGCTGGGCGAGTTCTTGAAGGTGACGCCTTCCAGCAGCACCTTCTTGCTCTTCACGATGTTGAGCAGCACCGGGCGCAGCCACGGGCGTATCTCGTTCCATTCTTCGTCGGTCTCGATGCCTTCGGGGTTGTTGAAGTCCTTGCAGGCCATGGCACCTTTCAGCGAGCCTTCGGTGGGGTACCAGACGTCGTCCTTCACCACGCCGCCCGTCTTGACGAGGCTGTTCCATTGCGAGGAGGTCATCTTGCCCTTCTTCACGGGGCGCCAGCTGTCGCCCGAGCCGTCGAACACGCCGTGTCCCGTGATGGCAATGTTCTCAGCGTTCCGGGCCGAGATGGGCGACTGGCAGCGGCGGGTGTTCAGTCCCTCGAACGAGGTGCTGATGATGGGGTAGGCGTTGAAGTCGTCCGTGAAGATGACCAGCGCGTTTTTCTCTGTATAGAGGTTGACGTTGCTCAGCAGTTCGATGGGGCCTGTCAGCCAGAGGCCTTCGGGAATGATGACCTTGCCGCCTCCCTTTTCGTTGACGGCCTTGATGGCCTTGTTGATGGCTTCCGTGTTCAGGGTGATGCCGTCGCTCTGGGCTCCGAAGTCCGTGATGCTTGCCTCGTAGGCAGGAAAGACGGGTTGTTCCACCTTGGGCATGTCGAAGGGCAGTCCGGCATAGAGGAGGCTTTCGTCCGTTTGTGCGGTTGCGACCTGTTGCTTCTCGTTGGTTGCACAAGCTTGGTTTGCCAGCAGCAGGAAGGCAAGTGCGGAAAGTGAAAATAACTGTTTCAGTGTGTTCATCGATATATGATTATTAATGTTAATTCTTCGTCTCTTGCTTGTCGGCTCCTCCGCAGGCGGCTCTCCCGAGCGGCTTGCGAAGGTCCTGACAACGGTTCAAGTAAACCTAATTCTAACCTTAAATAACTACTTGCTTATGTCTCGCTATTTACCGTTTGCAAAAATATCCGCCTTCGCCTGAAACCGTGTGTACTAATTGTTGCATTTGGTGCATTTTTTGTCATTTTGCCCCTTCTGTAGCCCCCTGTGACGCGTCATAGCCTTAAAAATTAGTTACTTATTTGGCGGTGCGCTCAAATTCCACTATCTTTGCAGCCTCTTTTCAAAGAAGATGGAAAGAGAGTGGGGGAGTAAAAAACGGTCTTTTTCATCCATGGTGCCGCACTTGCCCTGTGGCGGATGACACTTCCCCGAGACAAGTATTTTTATTACTAATAAATATAGGTATGAGTTACAATTTGCTGAAAGGAAAGAGAGGCATCATCTTCGGTGCCCTGAATGAACAGTCCATCGCTTGGAAGGTAGCCGAGAAGGCTGTTGAAGAAGGTGCTGTCATTACATTGTCCAATACACCGGTTGCCGTCCGCATGGGTGAAGTATCGGCGCTTGCCGAGAAGCTGAACTGCGAGGTGATTCCGGCCGACGCTACCAGCGTGGAAGATTTGGAGAATGTGTTCAAACGTTCCATGGAAGTGCTGGGCGGTCAGGTTGACTTCGTGCTCCACTCTATCGGCATGTCTCCCAACGTACGCAAGAAACGTACATACGATGACTTGGATTACGATATGCTGTCCAAGACACTGGACATTTCGGCCGTTTCTTTCCACAAGATGATACAGTCCGCCAAGAAGCTGGATGCCATTGCCGAGTACGGCTCCATCCTGGCTCTGAGCTACGTGGCCGCACAGCGTACGTTCTATGGCTACAACGACATGGCCGATGCCAAGGCTTTGCTCGAATCCATTGCCCGCAGCTTCGGTTACATCTATGGCCGCGAACATCACGTGCGTGTCAACACCATCTCCCAGTCGCCTACCATGACTACGGCCGGTTCGGGCGTGAAGGGAATGGACAAACTGTTCGACTTTGCCAACCGCATGTCTCCGCTGGGCAACGCTTCGGCCGACGAATGTGCCGACTATTGCATCGTGATGTTCTCTGACCTGACCCGCAAGGTGACCATGCAGAACCTGTATCACGACGGCGGCTTCTCCAGCGTGGGCATGAGCCTTCGTGCCATGGCCACTTACGAAAAGGGTCTGGATGAATACAAGGACGCCAACGGTAAGATTATCTACGGATAAATATCAATCAATGCTGAATGGAGAATGGATAGGGGAGGTTCCTCCCTTGTCGGTTCTCCATTCTTTTTTTGTTCAATTTCTTAATGCTTCATTGACCGAAGATGGAACCTGCTCTTTACCTTCTGCCCGTCACCCTGGGCGACACGCCGCTGGAACGCGTATTGCCTTCTTATAATAAGGAAATCATTGCCGGCATCCGGCATTTCATTGTGGAGGACGTGCGCTCGGCGCGCCGTTTCCTGAAGAAAGTGGACAGGGAGACTGACATTGATGCGCTGACTTTCTATCCGCTGAACAAGCATACGTCGCCCGAAGAGATTTCCGGCTATCTGAAACCGCTGGAAGAAGGTTTCTCCATGGGCGTGATTTCCGAAGCGGGTTGTCCGGCAGTGGCCGACCCGGGTGCCGACGTGGTGGGCATTGCGCAGCGCAAGAACCTGCGGGTAGTACCGTTGGTGGGACCTTCGTCCATCATCCTGTCTGTCATGGCTTCGGGCTTCAACGGACAGAGCTTTGCCTTCAACGGCTATCTGCCCATCGAAGCGGGTGAGCGTGGCAAGCGGCTGAAGCAGTTGGAACAGCGGGCTTATGCCGAGCAGCAGACCCAGCTTTTCATCGAGACTCCTTACCGCAACAACAAGATGGTGGAGGATATTCTGCACAACTGCCGTCCGCAGACGAGGCTTTGCATCGCTGCCAACATCACTTGCGAGGGCGAGTACATCAGGACGCGCACCGTGCGCGAGTGGCAGACGGGCGGAGTGCCCGACCTTTCTAAAGTCCCTTGTATTTTTCTCTTGTACAAATAACCGATTTCAGGTATTCGTATTCGTTCTCAAAGCAACTGCTGAAGTAGTTGTGGCCGATGTCGTACTTGATTTGCTGGAAAGTCCAGAGTTTGGCGTTCTTCAGTCCGGCACTGTACAGGAGGGTGTCGTCTTCAATGTCCAGCAGGAAAAGGAATATCAGGCGGTTGGTGACCTGGTTCTTGAAATGGTATTTCAGGCTGAAGCGCAACTTGTCCGGTGCAATGGCAGGAAAGGTCTGTTTCAGGATGCGTTCCGCTCCTTGTTTCAAGCTCTCTCCGTAGGTCAGGAAAGTTTCCATCGGCAAGTCCATCCTTCCTTTTTCCAGCAGACAGCACTGCGGACGTGAGGCCAAGAACAACATGCCTTGTGAGGCTACGGCAATCCGCACGACGGGACAGATGAACTTATTCTTCTTTCTGATGAGCTCGGCGACAGGCATTTTCCCGAGTATCTTTCCTTGTATGTTTACGATGGGCAGGAAGCGCGTGTGCTTCATAATCGTGTTGAAATAACAGATGCCCAGTTGGTTGAACAGAATGCTTACGACGAATACGGCAGGAGGAACGATGTGGAAGAGGATGAGGCGGGCTGTGTCACTGAGCGGTGAACGGAAAAGCAGGGTGCAGCCAATGGCCAGAAAATGGAGAAGCCCCGTCAGCAGCACGACACGCGATGTCACGACGGCCGCTTCGATTCCTTGGGTCAGCAGTTGCTTGTACTTATTCCGGGGCTTGTCCGGTGCGGAGGACCGGTGCCTTCTGTGCAGCAACAGAATGACGGCAGGCGATACCAATGCGCTTATTTCCAAAATGAAGGGGGCGGACTGTGGCGGATTGCTGCTGCCTGTGAAGAAGATGAACGCGGACATCAGCACCAGCATTCCGGTGGTGGCATAGAGTATCAGGGGAGGGATGAGGCTCTTCCTGCACAGGAACAGGCAGGTACATTCGATAACTCCTACACCTGCACCGATGTAGACTGACATGTCATTCGTTATGAATTCACCTAATAGAATGGATATGATAACGGGGATAAATCCCAATGACATATTGAACTGAGATGACAAGACTCCAGGTTGACGCATTGTTTGTACGATTTGCCGTTTTCAACTTGTGTAACAATTGCACCCCCTAAAGGTTCAGTTCTTTAACTTCCTTTAAAGTTTGCGCGCTCGGTTTATAAGCAGCATCTGAAATCAGAACTCTGAAATCTCAGGTGTCTTCCGTGGTGAGAAATGGTACGCAGATGACGCAGATAAAACAGATGACCACAGGAATTATCAAAGAAAAGACTGAAAATCCGTCCCATCTGTGTCATCTGTGTGCCATCCAACACTCACTTACTCTGAAATCAGAACTCTGAATTTCTTCTGACATGCTTCTCGGCATGGTACGAAGACCGCACCAGCGGTGCGCTTTCCACCTGGCTGAATCCCTTGGCCAGCCCCGTCTGCTTGTAGGCGGCAAACTGTTCGGGCGTCACGTATTCCGCTACGGGGTAGTGGCGGTGGCTGGGTTGCAGGTATTGGCCGATGGTCAGAATCTGGCAGCCGACGGCCCGCAGGTCGTCCATCAGCTCCTCCACTTCGGCCGTTGTCTCGCCCAGGCCCACCATGATGCCCGACTTGGCTGTCGTGCCGCTCTCGGCTATCTGCCGGATGACCTCCAGACTGGTCTCGTAGCGTGCCCGGCTGCGGACCAGGGGACTGATGCGCCTCACCGTCTCCAGGTTGTGCGAGATGATGTCGGGGCGTGCCTCGATGACCTGTTCCACCAGCTCCTTCCGGCCCTGGAAGTCGGGTATCAGTACTTCGATGGTCGTGTCGGGGTTCAACCGTTTGATTTCGTGGATGGTCTGTGCCCAGTGTGCGGCTCCCAGGTCGGGCAGGTCGTCGCGGTCTACCGACGTGACGACGGCGTGCGACAGCTTCATCAGCGCCACCGACTCTGCCACGCGGCGCGGCTCTTCCCCGTCCAGCGGCAGCGGCCGTCCCGTCTTTGTGTTGCAGAACTTGCAGCTGCGGGTGCAGATTTCACCGCCTATCATGAAGGTGGCCGTTCCCTTTCCCCAGCACTCGCCCAGGTTGGGGCAACGTCCGCTGCTGCAGATGGTGTGCAGGCAGTGGGTGTCTACAATGCGCTTGGTCTCGGCATACCGCTCGTTGGCGCCGATGCTTATCTTCAGCCATTCCGGCTTGCGTACTCTTTCCATGTGAGGTTGTTGTGTACTCTTTCCTTGCTTTTTACAAATTGTTTTTGAAGAACTCCGTCAGCCGGGTGTACAGGTGCAGGCGGGTATTTCCGCCGAAGATGCTGTGGTTGCGGTTGGTGTACACCTGCATGTCGAACTGCTTGCCTATCTGCACCAGATGTTCGGCATACTCCGCGCAGTTCTGGTAGTGCACGTTGTCGTCCGCCATGCCGTGAACCAGCAGCAGGCGTCCGTGCAGCTTGTCGGCGCGGTTCAGGGCCGACGTGGCCTTGTAGCCTTCGGCATTCTCCTTGGGGGTGCGCATGAAGCGTTCGCCGTAGATGGTGTCGTAGTAGTTCCAGTCGGTCACGGCAGCCACGGCCACGCCCGCCTTGAACACGGGTGTCCCTTCGCTCATGCTCATCACCGTTGTATATCCGCCGAAGCTCCAACCCCAGATGCCGATGCGGTTCTTGTCCACGTAGGGCTGGCTGCCCATGTAGAGCGCCGTCTCCACCTGGTCTCTCGACTCCTTCACACCCAGGTTCAGGTACGTACACTTCTCAAACTCGGCGCCCCGTCCTCCGGTGCCCCGTCCGTCCACGCAGACCACGATGTAGCCCTGCGAAGCCATGTACGTCTCCCAGCTGATGCCGAAGGCGTCCAGCACCTGTTGCGAGCCCGGGCCGCTGTACTGGTATTGCAGCACCGGATATTTCTTGGACGGCGTGAAGTCGGTCGGCTTCATCATCCAGCCGTTCAGCGTGGTTCCGTCGGTGGTCTGGAAGCTGAAGAACTCCTTCTGCGGCACCGCATATCCGGCCAGCTTCTGCTTCAGCGCTTCGTTGTCAACCAGTGTGGTGAGCACCTTTCCGTTGTTGTCGTTCAGGGTGATTACCGTCGGGGTCGTCAGGTTGGAGAAGCGGTTCATGTAGTACTTCATGTCCGTGCTGAACTGGGCGTCGTTCGTTCCCTCCTGTCCGGACAGCTTGGTCTTCCGGCCTTTGCGGTCGGTCTTGTAGACGGCTTTCCGCATGGGGCTTTCCTCGTTGGAAGTGTAGTAGAAGGCGCCTTCCTCGGGGGCATAGCCCAGGAACTCCTTCACCTCGTAGTTGCCTTTGGTCACCTGCTTCACCAGGTTGCCGCCCATGCTGTACCAGTACAGGTGGTTGAAGCCGTCCTTCTCGCTGACAAAGCTGAAGTTGTCGGGGTAGAACAGGATGTTGTCAAACACGTTCTCCTTGATGTAGGTGTCGGTCTCGTCGCGCAGGACCAGCTTGCACACCGTGCTGCGCGGGTCGGCGAAGTAGAGGTCCAGCCGGTTCTGGTGACGGTTCAGGGTCATGATGGCCAGCTTGTTGGGGTCTTGGGTAAAGCGGATGCGGGGGATGTAGCCGTCTTCGTCCAGGGGCACCTGCATCTGGCGGGTTACCCGCGTCTTGATGTCGAACGTGTGGACAGACACCTTGGAGTTGGCTTCTCCCGTCTTGGGATATTTATAGGTATAGGCACCCGGATACTTCTCGTAGGCGCCGATGTGCGGAGCCTGCCCCGCAAACACCGGGAAGGAGTAGGAGGGGACGGCCGACTCGTCGAAGCGGACGTAGGCCAGCATCTTGCTGTCGGCGCTGAACTCCAGGGCGCGGTTGAAGGCAAATTCCTCTTCGTACACCCAGTCGGGGATGCCGTTCAGCACCTCGTTGCGCTTCCCGTCCTCCGTCACCTGGCTTTCGCTGTTGCCGAAGTAGAGCTTCACCAGGAAGACGTTGTTGTCACGCACGAAGGCCACCATGCTGCCGTCCGGCGAGAACACGGGCACCTGCTGCGGCCCGCCGTCCGACAGCTTCTCCACCACGTTGTTTATCTGGCCGTCGATGTTGCGCTTCAGGCTGTACAGGTAGTGGACGGCGGTGTACGAGCGGCGGTAGACGGGTGTCGTCTCCGTGGCGATGAGCAGTGTCTCGCCGCTGGGCGAGAAGCTGTAGCTGTCAAACCGCTTGAACGGACATTCGCGGGCGGTGGTCGCGTCGAACAGCACCTCCACCTGCTTGCCGGTCTTGAACGAGTACTTGATAATCTGCGTTCCCTCGGCGTTCATCTGCGAGTAGTGCTCGCCGTCGCCGGGGATGGGTATCACGCCGTAGATGTTCTGCGGGCTGAATTGTCCCGTCACGATGTCTTTCAGTTCGAGTGCCTGCCCTCCTTGGGCGAAGCCTGCCAGCGTACAGAGGCAGAAGATGAATAAGATGCTTATCCGTTTCATGTCATTGGCTTGTTTTTTTGATGAGATGGTTACGCCGCGCTCTTCCTTATTGTGCGCTGAACCGCTTGGACTGTTCGGCAATCAGCTCGGCGTCGTCGAAGTAGTTGATTTTCATGGCGCGGCGCACTTCGTCCAGTGTGGCGGCGGCGGTCTCGCGGGCTTTCTCGCAACCCTGCTTCAGCATGGCGTAGATGGCGGGTATGTCCTGCTCGAACTCCTTGCGGCGGTTGCGGATGGGTTCCAGCGTCTCCTGCATGATGGCGTTGAGGAAGTTCTTCACCTTCACGTCGCCCAGTCCGCCGCGGCGGTAGTGGGCCTTCAGCTCGTCCAGGTTGGGATAGTCGGGCAGGTAGCGTCCGAAGTGCTCGGGACGGCAGAAGGCGTCCAGATAGGTGAACACGGTGTTGCCTTCCACCTTGCCGGGGTCCTGCACGCGCAGGTGGTCGGGGTCGGTGTACATGCTGCGTATCTTCTTCTGCACCTCGTCGGCGGGGTCGCTCAGGTAGATGCAGTTGCCCAGGCTCTTGCTCATCTTGGCCTTGCCGTCGGTGCCGGGCAGGCGCAGGCAGGCGGCGTTGTCGGGCAACAGGATTTCAGGCTCCACCAGCGTTTCGCCGTAGATGTAGTTGAAGCGGCGTACGATTTCGCGGGCCTGCTCCAGCATGGGCTCCTGGTCTTCGCCCACGGGCACGGTCGTGGCCTTGAAGGCGGTGATGTCCGCTGCCTGGCTGATGGGGTAGGTGAAGAAGCCTACGGGGATGCTGGCCTCGAAGTTGCGCATCTGTATTTCTGTCTTCACGGTGGGGTTGCGTTGCAGGCGGCTGACGGTCACCAGGTCCATGTAGTAGAAGGACAGCTCGCACAGCTCGGGTATCTGCGACTGGATGAAGATGGTGCTCTTCGTGGGGTCCAGTCCGCAGGCCAGGTAGTCCAGCGCCACTTCGATGACGTTCTGGCGCACCTTTTCGGGATTCTCCATGTTGTCTGTCAGGGCCTGTGCGTCGGCAATGAAGACGAACATGTCCTTGTAGTCGCCGGCATTCTGCAATTCTACGCGGCGGCGCAGCGAGCCTACGTAGTGGCCTATGTGCAGGCGTCCCGTGGGACGGTCGCCTGTGAGGATGATTTTTTCTTTTGTCATATTTATTCAGTTAATCATTGAAAGTCGGTAGCCGGAAAAACGGACGCTGAAAATCTCCATCGGCCGTCCGCTTTTCATCCTTGTTATTCGTGGGCGTAAAGGTAGGGCTTTTTCGTGAGAAACTGAAAAGAAATGGAAAGGAATGAAGGGCGGCAGGAGGGGAGCCCGTTTGTTTTGTCTTGTTTTCAAACCCGGAGGCCGGGTACGGCCTTGGCCGGAAGCGCACGGAGCGGCGCAGGGGGGCGTCTGCAGGGCCTGCGGACGATGCTTGCATGGTCCGTGGACAATGCAAGCACGGTCCGCAGGGGGTGCAGGCATCTCTTTTTCGTGGGTGAAACATGTGTTGCAAAACATTCTTGAAAATATTTGTTCGTTTCACGAATAAATCGTTACTTTGCACAAATTTTAAGACCGTATATGCAATTACAGAAAATGGAAACCGGCTTTTACCTCTGTTATTCGGATGATTTTCATTCGCCGGCTGTCGGTTTTTCTGTTTCTGGCAAGATATTTATTAGTTCTTTGGTAAATGCGTTATCCTTTGTCGGGTGACGCATTTTTTGTATGTGCGGATGGAACGCGAATGAAACTTGAACAACTTATATAAAGAAACAATGAAGAACGATTTGAAGAAAGTGCTCGTCTTGGGCTCAGGTGCGCTCAAGATTGGTCAGGCCGGAGAATTTGACTACTCCGGTTCGCAGGCATTGAAGGCTTTGCGTGAAGAGGGCATCAGCTCCGTATTGGTGAATCCCAACATCGCTACCATCCAGACGTCGGAAGGCATTGCCGACCAGGTCTACTTCTTGCCCGTCACTCCCTATTTTGTGGAGGAAATCATCAAGAAGGAACGTCCTGACGGCATTCTGCTGGCCTTCGGCGGACAGACGGCGCTGAACTGCGGTACGGAGCTCTATCAGAACGGCGTGCTGGAGAAATACGGCGTGCGTGTGCTGGGCACCTCGGTAGAGGCCATCATGTACACCGAGGACCGTGACCTCTTCGTGAAGAAGCTGGACGAAATCCCCATGAAGACGCCCAAGAGCCACGCCGTAGAGAGCATGGACGAGGCCCTGAAGGCTGCCCGCGAAATCGGCTATCCGGTCATGGTGCGCTCGGCCTACGCGTTGGGCGGACTGGGCAGCGGCATCTGCCCCGACGAGGAAGCCTTCGTGAAGCTGGCCGAGAGCTCGTTCACTTTCTCCAAACAGATATTGGTGGAAGAGTCGCTGAAGGGCTGGAAGGAAATTGAATTCGAGGTCATCCGCGACGCCAACGACCACTGCTTCACCGTGGCCAGCATGGAGAACTTCGACCCCCTGGGCATCCACACGGGCGAGAGCATCGTGGTGGCTCCTACCTGTTCGCTCACCGACGAGCAGGTGGCCATGCTGCAGGAACTGTCACGCAAGTGCATCCGTCACCTGGGCATCGTGGGCGAGTGCAACATCCAGTACGCCTTCAATGCCGAGACCAACGACTACCGCGTCATCGAGGTGAACGCCCGTCTGAGCCGTTCGTCGGCCCTGGCCTCCAAGGCTACGGGCTATCCGCTGGCTTTCGTGGCCGCCAAGATTGCGCTGGGCTATACGCTCGACCAGATTGGCGAGATGGGCACGCCCAACTCGGCCTACGTGGCTCCGCAGCTGGACTACCTCATCTGCAAGATACCGCGCTGGGACCTGACGAAGTTCGTGGGCGTGAGCCGCGAAATCGGTTCGAGCATGAAGTCCGTGGGCGAAATCATGTCCATCGGCCGCTCGTTCGAGGAAATCATCCAGAAGGGCCTGCGCATGATTGGCCAGGGCATGCACGGCTTTGTGGGCAACGAAGGCCTGCACTTCGACGACCTCGACCACGAGCTGTCCCATCCTACCGACCTGCGCATCTTTGCCATCGCACAGGCGCTGGAAGAGGGTTACAGCATAGACCGCATCTACGAGCTGACCAAGATAGACCCCTGGTTCCTGGGCAAGCTGAAGAACATCGTTGACTACAAGCATCTGTTGTCCCAATATAATAAGGTGGAAGACCTGCCTGCCGACGTGCTGCGCCAGGCCAAGGTGCTGGGCTTCTCCGACTTCCAGATTGCACGCTTCGTGCTGAGCCCGAAGGGCAATATGGAGAAGGAGAACCTGCTGGTACGCGCCCGCCGCAAGGAGCTGGGCATCCTGCCGGCCGTGAAGCGCATCAACACCGTGGCCAGCGAACATCCCGAACTGACCAACTACCTGTACATGACCTATGCCGTGGAGGGTTACGACGTGAACTACTACAAGAACGAGAAGTCCGTGGTTGTGCTGGGCTCGGGCGCCTACCGCATCGGCTCCAGCGTAGAGTTCGACTGGTGCTCGGTGAATGCCATCCAGACTGCCCGCAAGCTGGGCTACAAGTCCATCATGATTAACTACAACCCCGAAACCGTATCTACCGACTACGACATGTGCGACCGTCTTTACTTCGACGAGTTGTCCTTTGAGCGTGTGCTCGATGTCATAGACCTGGAGCAGCCGCGCGGTGTCATCGTGTCGGTGGGAGGACAGATTCCGAACAACCTGGCCATGAAGCTCTATCGGCAGTCGGTTCCTGTATTGGGCACCTCGCCTGTATCGATTGACCGTGCCGAGAACCGTAACAAGTTCTCCCACATGCTCGACCAGTTGGGCATCGACCAGCCGGCCTGGCAGGAACTGACCAGTCTGGAAGACGTGAAGGGGTTCGTTGCCAAGGTGGGCTATCCGGTCCTGGTGCGTCCGTCCTACGTCCTGTCAGGAGCGGCCATGAACGTTTGCTACGACGAGGACGAGTTGCAGGAATTCCTGAAGATGGCGGCCGAGGTGTCCAAGGAATATCCGGTTGTGGTTTCACAGTTCTTGCAGAACACCAAGGAAATCGAGTTCGACGCAGTGGCTCAGAACGGCGAAGTCGTTGAATACGCCATTTCCGAACACGTGGAGTTTGCCGGTGTACACTCGGGCGACGCCACGCTGGTGTTCCCCGCCCAGAAGATTTACTTCGCTACCGCACGCCGCATCAAGAAAATCAGCCGTCAGATTGCCAAGGAACTCAACATCTCCGGCCCGTTCAACATCCAGTTCCTGGCCCGCAACAACGAGGTGAAGGTCATCGAGTGCAACCTCCGTGCATCGCGCAGCTTCCCCTTCGTCAGCAAGGTGCTGAAGCGCAACTTCATCGAGACGGCTACCAAGATTATGCTGGACGCTCCTTATACCAAGCCCGACAAGTCGGCTTACGACATCGACTGGATTGGCGTCAAGGCCAGCCAGTTCTCCTTCTCCCGCCTGCACAAGGCCGACCCCGTGCTGGGTGTGGACATGTCGTCTACGGGCGAGGTGGGCTGCCTGGGCGATGACTTCTCCGAAGCCCTGCTCAACGCCATGGTGGCTACCGGCTTCAAGATTCCGCGTCCCGAAAAGGGCGTGATGTTCTCCAGCGGTGCCATGAAGTCCAAGGTGGACTTGCTCGACGCCAGCCGCGTGCTCTTCTCCAAGGGCTATAAGATTTATGCTACGGCCGGTACGGCAGCCTTCCTCAACGCCCACGGCGTAGATACGGTGCCCGTGTTCTGGCCCGACGAACGTCCCGATGCCGAGAACAACGTGATGAAGATGATTTCCGAGCACAAGTTCGACCTCATTGTCAACATCCCGAAGAACCACACCAAGCGCGAGCTGACCAACGGCTACAAGATTCGCCGCGGTGCCATCGACCATAATATTCCGTTGATTACCAATGCCCGTCTGGCCAGTGCCTTCATCGAGGCCTTCTGCGACATGAAGCTGGAGGACATCCAAATCAAGAGCTGGCAGGAATATAAATAATCAGGGCACGGCGTAAGCGTGACATGAATAGAGCGGGAAGGGGCTTGTGGCACACACGGCCCCTTTCCTGTTCTTCAGAGGATGCCGGGCAGAAACTTTGCGGGGTAATCACAAAAAAAAACGGGCGAATGTTTGCAGATATCAAAATTAGTCGTACCTTTGCAGCGCTTTTGAAACGAAAGTGACGGGCGTTTAGCTCAGCTGGTTCAGAGCATCTGCCTTACAAGCAGAGGGTCGGCGGTTCGAATCGTTCGAATCCGTCAACGCCCACTATCAGATTACTTCACTTTCGTCATTCAAAACGGGCGTTTAGCTCAGCTGGTTCAGAGCATCTGCCTTACAAGCAGAGGGTCGGCGGTTCGAATCCGTCAACGCCCACATTCAAGATTTTATCCTTTCATTGTTGAAAGGGCGTTTAGCTCAGCTGGTTCAGAGCATCTGCCTTACAAGCAGAGGGTCGGCGGTTCGAATCCGTCAACGCCCACCGGTTTTTTAAGGAGGCTGCCTCAAAATAAATTTGAGGTGGCCTTTTCCGTTTTGAAAGCATAGGGCTTTGTGGTTGGGCAATTTAGGGGTCAGCGGATATTCCCGGTTGGTAGGCATGGTGTATCAAGCGTATTGCGTAGCAAGTCTGAACATAAAGAACTTGATGTCTCCCACACCTCGGAAC
>NZ_CASFWU010000027.1 GCF_949298305.1 uncultured Bacteroides sp.
ATACTAATAAACATTAATTTATTTACTAACAATTAAAAACTAAAATTATGGAAATGGAAAAGTTTTATGTAGCTCCGGAAGTGGAAGTTCTGGAGGTAGAAATTGAAAGGGGCTTCGCAGGAAGCAGCACCGATGGCTCGGTAGGTGATATTGAAATCCCTGATGACTTCTAAATAGTAATTATAAATTAAGCATTTATATGAAATCGAAAAAGTTACTTTTAGCGTTGGCTTTGCCTATGGCATTTGCCGCTTGCTCTAACGAAGAGCTTATTGAAAATGGAACAGCTCCTTCTAACAATAATTTAGTGGAGCTTGGTGATAATTTTGTTTTGAGTGTACAAGGCGCTGCTGGGACTACTAGAGGCGTTTGGGAAGTAGATGGAAACTTGAAATGGAGCTGGATTCCTGAAATACTTGCTGATGGAACTGGTGCCAATAGTATGTTAGGAAAATTGAATGTAGCGACTGACGAAATTGGTCTTTGCTGGACTGGTGAATTACCTGATGGAACAGGAAGCATTAGCAGTAACGTATATACCAATTATCAGTTCTTACATGACGGATGGTTGGCTGAAGGTGAGGATGCAGTAGAGTTTGACAATTGTACACAAGCATTAAAAAACGGTGCATTATATTCTAATATTAACGTTGGTTCGTTAAATAATAAATCTGCTTTGAGCGAGATTA
This sequence comes from uncultured Bacteroides sp., assembly GCF_949298305.1. Lineage (GTDB taxonomy): Bacteria > Bacteroidota > Bacteroidia > Bacteroidales > Bacteroidaceae > Bacteroides. The sequence continues at coordinate 690 of NZ_CASFWU010000027.1, forward strand.
AGGCTCAATTGAAAGATGCAAGCAATTATGTAAATGGTCAACCACTGAATTTGAACACTGGTATTTTTAAAACTAGCAACAAGGCTATTTTTGGTGGTAGCTATATAGCTTACTATCCATACAATGAAAACTTTGTTGATGCTGGTTCTTTGCCCGTTGTTTCAAAAGTTGTGTTTGACAATGTTAAAGAAGGAAATGTTTCAGCAGCGCATGTAGCTAAAAATTCAGTTTTAGTAGGTTACGCAAAAAATTTGATAGGTGGTAGCCAAGCTTCCAAATTCAGTATGGATCCTCTTTCTGGAATTATCAGTTTACAGATTAAAGGGACAAGCAAGGAGATTGAAAAAATAGCTTTGTGGAGTGAAGATGGATTTGTTACAAGTGTAAATCTGGATGCAAGTAAGATTAAGAATAATGGTGCTGCTGCAGGTGAAGCATTATATGTATCGGGAAGCAAACAAACAAACGCAACAATCGTTGCTGACCTTAAAGATAATGTAACCCTTTCAGATGCAGCCGTTAAAAGGTTCTATTTCCCCGTATTGCCTACAACAGTTAATAATCTGAAAGTTGTGCTTTATGCAAGTGATAATAGTGTTGCTGTAATTGAAGCAGGTAACTATACAATTGGTGCAGCTGAAGGTGTTAAAGTCGCTGTTAATGCAAAAGCAACAGATTTTGTAGCTAATGCAAAGGTTGCTGTTGATAATGATAGCTTTAATGCTGCTATTGCTAATGAGGGAACAGCAAAGGATCCGATAAAGGTAACAGTTATCGGCGATATAACATTAACTGCTGATGCAACAATTCCTGCATATGTTACAGTAGAAGGTGATAAAATCATCGTTCCGGAAGGTAAGACATTGACTTTGGCTGATAACTCTACTATTAAATCTGATGTAGTAGTGGAAGGTAAAGGATGCTGTAGCGCAGCTAGCGTAAAGGGTGGTATCCTTGCTGTAGAAGGTGCTACAATTGGTGGTAATGTAACTGTTGAAGCAGGTGAGGCTACTCCTGTTGCTGCTGGAACAATCAATTTCACCAAATCTGGGGCAATTGTTGCTAATACAGCAGTGATTGAAACTGTAGGACAAGTTAACTTTACAACTAATGCAAAAGATGTTGTTATCAATGGTACATTGACATTATCAGAGGATGCAGTTGCAGAGGTTGCTGAAGGTGCTGTTGTTGCTGTTAAAGGTGGTACAATCAACAATAATGGAACATTCGAAGTGAAAGGCGACTTCAGTATGCTTGATGCTTCAGGCTCTACTGTTGCTGAGGCTGGCGAGAACTTTGTAAACAATGGAACATTTATCGATAATGTAGGTGCTATCGTAGGTGGTGCTACTCAATATATGGTATTCGGTGAAAAGGGAGATTATATTTGTAAAGTAGATGGTGTTGAACGTATGAATGAAGCATATGAAAACAAAACTGCTTGTAGTACAATTGAAATCATTTCTAACTCTAGAATCACATATACATTTGATAAGATTAAACAACATCATGAGAAAGATGTAAATATTGTGGTTTCAGGTTCTAATGTAACTTTTGAGCCTGCAAAAGCAATTACTATCGGTAACTTAACAGTTAGTAAGAATAAGTACTATGAACTTTATATCAAAACATCTAATACGACTAACACTATCACAGTAAACGGTGATATTACAATCGGGGCTGTATTCTACACAGAAACAGATGTTCGTAATATGAAGGCTAAAAATTTGACTGTTGTTGAAGGCGGTAAGGCCACATTTAAGAATCGTGATAAATCTCAAGATAAGACTTTGGAAGTAAGTGGAACTATCGAAGTACAGAAAGGCGGTACTTTCACTATTAAACCTGCTGAAGTTGGTCAAAATACTGCTTATGTAACTTGTACAAAACTTATCGAGGGCGGTACCTTCAACGGTAAACCTATCGTTGTTAGAAACTAAATATTTGTGCTTTTAGGTTTCTTTTAAAAGTACTGAAATTAATAAATTATTCAGGCTTCCGATATAATCTTTATCGGGAGCCTGTTTTTATTCTAATAAAAGAGAGAATGTATAAAGTTGTTTTAAAATCAATTATTATTGTAAGTAGCTTGTGGATTACTTCTTGCAACTATCAAACTAAAAAGAAAGATCCCAATATATATAAAGGAGAAATACAATTTACAGATACGATCTGTCAATTAGGTACTTTTACACTAACTGCTGACTCTGTTTACACCAACGAATTTATTTTTCAAAACACTGGTCATGTACCTGTAGCCATCCTTAATGTAGTTCCATCTTGCAAATGTATAACAGTTCACTATACTCAAGGAGTAATACAGCCAGGGAAAACCGGAAAAATAAACGTAACATTTGATGGAAAGCAAGCTGCTCCTGGTTATTTCAATAAAAGTGTGAGAGTTAGAATAAATGCTAATCGCGTTTATACATTACGGATGACAGGAACTATAAGTAAATAAAGATCATGAAGGTTGACTATCATGAAATAAGCTAATATGGCTATTTAAAGTATAGGCGATTACTGGTATTCATAAGCTAAAACCATATATTCATTTTTCCAGTTAGCAAAAAACTTTTCCCCAGTTAGGAAAAAATCTTCGTCTAATCATCTAATTGAAAAACACTGTTTTCTGATTGATTCTCTACTCACTACCTTTTTATACTTTTGTTGCCGTATACCGCACATATGAGATGTTTCGACTCCGCTTTGCTCTGCTCAACATGACAAAAAAAGTGGTGTACTGGCCAATAATAAATTTTTGAATGGATGAGTACGGCTTTCTTCTTAAATAACCGCATTCTGCGGTTTCGTCTGTTCGGAGGACATCCGTATGGATGCACGTCAGGCAGCAGGTTACGACATTGCGCAGCAGGAATTGGGAATATTGTTTGCTGCGTTAATAATACGGAGGGCTGAAAACTTACGCTGAAACAAACAAAAAAACTGTACCGGAACCAGCCCCTTCTTCTTCCCTCTACTGGGGGAAGCGATCAGGGGACCTGTTCCGGTACAGTCTTTTATAGCAATGGCTGTGTGTCAGCGGTGGGGTGGGTTAGTCTACCCACTTGCCGTTCATCCAGTCGCAAGCCTTTTTGATGTCTTCCAGTGAAGCGTAAGACAGGTTGGCGTCTACCTTGTTGCCTGTGGCGGCAGCGAAGATGTCGTTGGTGTAGATGCCTTTTTCGCTGTTCACGTTGTTGCTGATGGTGGTGTTGGTGATGCTGGAAGTGCCGTTGACCAGTGCGTTTTCTGTTTCAGCGCTTTCTACCGTCAGTGCCTTGCCTTTGCCGCAGATCTGTGCGTTGTCTATTGTCACCTGAGTACCGCGACGCAGACGTACACCTTGTTTCGAACCGCCGTTACCTACCAGAATCAGGTTTTTCAGCGTGGGGTGAGCCACCGGAGTAGCTTCGTAATTGTTTTCGTTGTTGTCGGCTTCGATCAGGCAGTCGCAGTCGTAACCCAATGTGGCTTCGGCTTCCTGATAGGCTACGATGTCGGTAGCCGTACCGTTCCAGCCTTCAGTCCAGTCGAAAGAGTCGTCGCTGCAGCTGATGACTACCATGTTGCTGACGTTGACCGATCCGCCGAAGAACTCGAAACCGTCGTCCGAACCCTGATAGGCTACACAGTGGTCAACCGTTGTTCCGCTGCCTACACCGTAGAAGCTGATACCGTTGGCTTCGTGCTCTTCGTCGAAGGCATAACCGGTGTATTCCAGACGTACGTATTGCAGAACGCCCGAGTTGTCTTTGTCGTCGCTGCCACCGTATTCGGCACCGCCAATTTCAGAACTTCCTTTGCCGCCTTCAGCATTGGTATGAGCGCGTCCGCAGATGTGGATACCGCCCCATGCGCCGGCCGACTGTTTTTCGGCAGTCATTACGATCGGTGCGTCGGCTGTACCGGTAGCGTTGATTTTGGCTCCCTGCTTGATGAGGATGTAGTCTACGTTGTCATCGTATTTGGAGATGATCTTCACACCTGCCTGAATGTGCAGCGTAGCTCCGGCTTCTACCGTATAGGCACCGCTCAGGTAGTAAGTGTTGCCGGCTCCCAGCGTGATGTCGTTGGTGATGGTGCCTTGCAGGGTGCTTTCGTTGGCCAGTACGTTGTCGCTTAGGGACATTTGGCAATGATGTCTTCGTACGAAGTGTAGGGGTTGGCCTGATTGGCTTTGTTGCCGTCGGCTTCAAATTCGGCATTGGTATAGATGCCTTCTTTGCTGGTCAGGATGCCACTGATGCTTACGTTGCTCATGCTCGATGTTCCGTTGACCAATGCGTTTTCTGTTTCAGCGCTTTCTACGTAGATAGCGTTTTGCTTGCCGTAGATTTCGGCATTTTCGATGGTTACCTGAGTACCGCGGCGCAGGTGTACACCTTTACCGGCTGCACCGTTACCTACAAGGATGAGGTTCTTCAGCGTAGGATGAGCTACGGGAGTGGCGCTGTAGTTGTTTTCGTTGTTGTCGGCTTCGATCAGGCAGTCGCAGGCATAGCCCAGTGTTTCTTCGGCTTCCTGAATGGCGATGAGGTCGGTAGCCGTACCGTTCCAGCCTTCGGTCCAGTCGAAAGAGTCGTCGCTACAGCTGGTGACAACCATGTTGCTGACGTTGACCGATCCGCCGAAGAACTCGAAACCGTCGTCCGATCCTTGGTAAGCCTGGCAGTGGTCAACCGTTGTTCCGCTACCCACGCCGTAGAAGCTGATACCGTTGGCTTCGTGCTCCTCGTCGAAAGCATAGCCGGTGTATTCCAGACGTACGTATTGCAGAACACCCGAGTTGTCTTTGTCGTCGTTGCCACCGTATTCGGCACCTCCAATTTCAGAGCTTCCCTTGCCGCCTTCGGCATTGGTGTGGGCGCGTCCGCAGATGTGGATACCGCCCCAGGCACCCGATTCTTCTTTTTCGGAAGTCATGATGATGGGAGCCGATGCCGTACCTTTGGCGTTGATTTTGGCTCCTTGCTTTATCAGGATGTAGTCTACATTGTCATCGTAAACGGCTACAATCTTTACACCCGGTTCGATGTTCAGGGTAGCGCCTTCTTCTACGGTGTAGGCACCGCTCAGCTTGTAGGTGTTGCCCGACTTCAGGGTTACGTCTTCGGTGATTGTACCGCTCAGCGTAGTGCCGTCGGCTATTCCGCCGTCGTTGTTTGTTGTTTCGTCATCGCTGCATGATGCACCGAGAAGTGCCATGCCGGCCAAAAGGGCCATTGAAAACAATTTTCTGCTCATAATTTAAGTTTTAAGTTTAGTGTTTTGCTGACAAGGAACAAGGCTTCAGACCACGAGGCTTACCCTGTCCTCTTGTCAACTATTGGATTATTACTCTTTATTTTATTGGGTTTACTTTAAACAAGTCTGTTTCCTATGAGTTTCTTTATAGTTACTATCACTTTGGTTTGTCATCCTGAACGAAGTGAAGGGTCTGTTATCACATAGCCTTCGAAAGAGATCCTTCACTACGTTCAGGATGACAGAATGATAACTATGTTATGTACTAAGACAAAAAGTGTACTTTTTAAAGCGGACTCAGTTATTTTCTTATTAACTTGTCCCCTCGTCAACTTGTCAACTTGTTAACTCAAAAATTATAGCTGACGCCCACTTCGAAACCCGTACCTTCCTTGAAGCGTTCCACTTCGATGTATTCGCCCGTCTTGGGCACTTCCTGCTTGAAGACTACGGCGCGGTTCAGCAGGTCGGTCACCTGAAGCTTGGCGCTGAAGTGGCGGCTGAAGCTGTAGCTGGCGTTGAAGTTCAGCGTGTGGACAGCCATCTGGTCGATGTCGCCCAGCTGTGACACGCCGACGGCATGGATGCGCTTGCCCTGCAGGTTGTAGAGGAGCGACAGGTTGAGCTGGCGTTCTTCGCCGAAGCGGGGCGAGTAGGTGAGGTCGGCATTCAGCAGGATGGGCGAGGCGCCTTGCAGCGAACGGTCCTTGTTGGTGTAGGCGCCGCCTTCGGGCAGCTTCACGTTGGTGTACATGTAGGAGACGTTGGCTCCCAGCCGCAGGTCGCGTACCAGCTGTTTGCGCAGTTCCACTTCCACACCGGCAGCCATGCCCTGGTCGGCATTCTGGAAGGAGTGCATCGTGGCACCGCCTTGCAGCTTCTGGATGCGTTCGATGGGTTTGTCGAGGAACTTATAGTAGACCGTTGCCGAAAGCATGTCGCCGTTTTGTGCAAAGCGTTCGTAGCGCAGGTCGAAGTTGTAGTTGTAGCCGTTCTGCAACTCTTCGTTACCGCGTATCTGGGCCGAGCCATAGGATTCCTGGTAGAGGAAGGGAGCCATTTCGATGAACGAGGGGCGCGTCACGGTGCGCGACAGCGACATGCGCAGGTTGTTCCGCTCGTCCATGGAGTATTTCAGGTTGACGGTGGGGAAGAGGTCGTTCTTGTTCAGGTCGCGGCGGCGCTGGTACTTCTGGTCGCCCTCGATGGCATATTCTACCCACTGCCGGGTCATTTCGTAGCGCAGGCCGACGTTGACAAGCAGCGAGCTGAGCGGATAGAAGTCCGTCTGTGCGTAGGCGGCGTAGATGTCCATTCCGGCACGGTAGGTGTCGTGGGGTTGCATCTTGCGTTCGATGACGATGCTGCCGTTCTCCACGTTCGCCTGGTTGAGGAAGCTGTCGGTGTCGTAGATATTGTCGATGACGGGGTTCAGCTTGTTGACGTTGTAGTAAAAGCGGGTACCCATGTAGTCGCGGTCCTTGTTCTTGTAGGCCAGACCCATTTGGACGGAGTTCTGTTCCGCCCAGTTGTAGCGCAGGTCGAGGTTGCCCACCCATTCCTGTTCGTTCAGTTCGCCGAAGTAGCGCATGGTTTCCTGCCGGTTCAGCTTGAAGAGTTGCAGGTTGCCGGCATCGTCCTTGGTGAACATCACCTGGCGGCGGTCGGGTTCTTCGCTGCCTGTCTTGCCGTAGGAGCCTGCCCAGTTCAGCTGCCAGCGGGTGCCGAACTCATGGTGTCCGTTCAGCTGGTGGTTTTGCAGGGTGTAGATGTGGGTGATGTCGTTGCTGCCCCACAGGTTGTGCCCTTCGGCATCCACACCCGCGCGGCTCTGGTAGGAGTCGCTGGCGTTGCGGGCATAGAAGAAGGTGTAGCCGATGCGGTCGTGCCGACGCAGGGTGTAGCCTACGGAGGCCAGGGCAGCCATCTTCAGCGTGGCGGTATATTCGTCGTAGGTGAAGTCGTTCTGTACGTTGCCCGTGGCTTCGAGCGTCTTATAGAAGGCGTCGTCCATGCGTTGCGTCTCGTTGCTGAGGCTCAGCGAGGCCAGCAGGCTCAGCGTCTGGTCGCCGATGCCGAAGTTGCGTCCGAAGCCCAGGTTGCCGCCGAATTCGGGCAGGGCCGTGCGCTTGTCCACGTCGAAGGTGGTGTGGAAGATGTTGTTCTTGGTGACGTACTCGTCGAAGTCCAGCAGCGGCATGTCGTATATCTTTTCGTCCAGCGAAGGAGTCTTGAACAGGGTTCCGTCGCGGTCCATCTGGTAGAAGTCGCGTCCCAGTGTGTTCAGTTGTCCGCCTACGTTGAAGCTGACGTTCAGGAACTCGTCCGTCACGTTCTCCTTGGTGCTGATGTCGATGTGCGCGCCGCTATAGTCGGCAAAGGCACTGGCGTCGTACACCTTGCTGACGGTGATGTTCTGCACCGTGCTCGAAGGGAAGAGGTCGAGCGGGATGAGTTTGTTGTCCGGGTTGGGCGAGGCGATGGGCAGTCCGTTCAGCGTGGTACTGCTGTATCGGTCGCCCAGTCCGCGCACGATGAGCTGGCCGGACTCGGCGATGGAGATGCCCGTTATCTGCTTCACGCCTTCCTGAACGTTGCCGATGCCTTTCAGGCTCATCTCTTTGGCGCCCAGGTTCTCGATGGCCAGTGTGGCCTTCTGGCGTTCTACCTGCAGGGCGCGTTCGCCTTCCAGGTTCTTCCTGGCTACCACCGATACTTCGCCCAGTGTCTGCGCGTCGGTTTCCATCTCGAAGTTCAGCACGGTTTCTCCGCTCACCTTCACCCGGCGGGCGTTGATGTCCACATAGCCCACGTAGCGCACCGTGAGGTCGTACGTGCCGTCGGGTACGTTGAGCGTGTAGCGGCCGTCCACGTCGGCCACGGCTCCGGTCGTGCTGCCTGCCACCTGCACGGTGGCTCCGGTCAGTGGTTCTTTGGTCTGTTTGTCGGTAACTGTTCCCTTGATAGTGCCTGCCAGGGCGGTCATGGCAGATAGGGTAAGGAATAAAATAAGGAAGAGGATTTTTCCCAAGTCAGCTTTCATACTCATCTTTTATTCGTTTCTTTTTTCCGCTGCAAAGGTGGGGAACCCGTGTTACAGGATTGATGCACAGCCGGTACATTCCTTTCTCAATTCTGTTACGAAGATGTTGCAGCCGGGACGGGCTTCTTTTTCTTCCCGCCGGGCCTGCATTTTCGGCTTCGGAAGGTTGGGCGGATGGAGGCAATTCGTTACATTTGCCGATGTCTAACCATCTGTTGATGTCCTATGCCTGTCCTGTATAATGAATTTCCCCTGTTCCTGAAACGGTACTTCCCCTATAAGGTGCAGAAGATTTCGCTCAATGCCGGCTTCACCTGTCCCAACCGCGACGGGACGAAGGGGTACGGCGGCTGTACCTATTGCAACAACCAGACGTTCAACCCCGACTACTGCCGCACGGAGAAGTCCGTGGCGCAGCAGCTGGCCGAAGGGAAACGCTTCTTCGCCCACAAATATCCCGAGATGAAGTATCTGGCCTACTTCCAGGCCTATACCAACACTTACGGCGGACTGGACGAACTGAAACGGAAGTACGAGGAGGCACTGGCGGTGGACGACGTGGTGGGGCTGGTCATCGGAACCCGCCCCGACTGCATGCCCGAACCGCTGCTCCGCTACCTGGAGGAGCTGAACCGCCGGACGTTCCTGCTGGTGGAGTACGGCATAGAGAGCACGGACGATGCCACCCTGCGCCGCATCAACCGCGGGCACACCTTCGGCGAGGCGGCCGAGGCCGTGGAGCGCACGGCGGCCTGCGGCATCCTGACGGGCGGCCACGTCATCCTGGGCCTGCCGGGCGAGACGCACGAGCACATTGTACGCCAGGCGGCCGCCGTCTCGTCACTGCCCCTGACCACGCTGAAGATGCACCAGCTGCAACTCATACGCGGCACGCGCATGGCCGCCGAGTACGAACAGCACCCCGAGGACTTCCACCTGTTCGACGTGGACGAGTACGTGGAACTGGTGGCGGACTACGTGCAGCACCTGCGCCCCGACCTCGTGCTGGAACGTTTTGTATCCCAGTCGCCCAAGGAACTGCTCATTGCGCCTGACTGGGGGCTGAAGAACTATGAATTCAACCACCGTTTGCAAAAAAGAATGAAAGAACTGGGCGCTTATCAGGGGAAGTTGTATGTAAATTAATAAAAATAACGTATTTTTGCGTCACGTATCACTAAATACATCGAAATGAATCAGAAAACATTGATTAAAGGAAAAGTACACTACGTGGGTGTGAACGACCGCAACAAGCACCTCTTTGAAGGCATGTGGCCTTTGCCATACGGCGTATCTTACAATTCTTACCTGATTGACGACGACATTGTGGCGCTGGTCGATACGGTGGATGCCTGCTTCTTCGAAAGCTATCTGCGCAAAATCCGCTGCGTCATCGGCGACCGCCCCATCCAATACCTCATCATCAACCACATGGAGCCCGACCACTCCGGTTCCATCCGACTCATCAAGCAATACTATCCTGACATCGTCATCGTGGGCAACAAGCAGACCTTCGGCATGATTGAAGGCTACTACGGCGTGACGGGCGACCGCTACGAGGTGAAGGACGAGTCTTTCCTCGACCTGGGCCACCACAAGCTGCGCTTCTACCTGACCCCCATGGTACACTGGCCCGAGACGATGATGACCTTCGACGAGACCGACGGCATCCTCTTCTCTGGCGACGCCTTCGGATGCTTCGGCACGCTGGACGGCGGCTTCCTCGACACACGCATCAACCTGGACCGCTACTGGGACGAGATGACGCGCTACTATGCCAACATCGTGGGCAAGTACGGAAACCCCGTGCAGAAGGCGCTGGCCAAGCTGGGCCATCTGCCCATTAACACCATCTGCTCCACGCACGGCCCCGTGTGGACCGAAAACATCCCCCGTGTGGTAGGCATCTACGACCGCCTGAGCCGCTACGAGGCCGAGGAGGGCGTGGTCATTGCCTACGGCAGCATGTACGGCAACACGGAGCAGATGGCCGAAGCCATTGCCGCCGAGCTGTCCGCACAGGGCATCCGCAACATCGTGATGCACAACGTCAGCAAGAGCCATCCGTCCTACATCCTGATGGACATCTTCAAATACCGCGGCCTCATTGTCGGCAGCCCCACCTACAGCAACCAGATTTATCCCGAAGTGGAGTCGCTCCTTTCCAAGATACTGGTGCGCGAGGTCAAGGGACGCTACCTGGGCTGGTTCGGCTCCTTCACCTGGGCCGGTGCAGCCGTGAAGCGCATGGCCGAGTTCGCCGAGAAGAGCAAACTGGAAATCGTGGGCGACCCCGTGGAGATGAAGCAGGCCATGAAGGACATCACCTACGAACAGTGCGAAAACCTGGCACGCGCCATGGCCGAACGGCTGAAGAAAGACAGGCAATAAGCGGCGCGTCTTTAGCGGTTAACGGTTAGTGGTTAGCGGCGTATATAGCGGTTAACGGTTAGTGGTTAGCGGTTAGTAACCGTCCGGATGGATATCAACCATTAACCATTAATCATTAATCATTAACCATTAACCATTATCCATTATCCATTAACCATTATTACTAACCTTATAAATTAATCAGACATGAGACTAATCATCCAGCCGGATTACCAATCCGTATCCAAGTGGGCAGCTCACTACGTAGCCGCCAAAATCAAGGCCGCCAACCCCACGGCCGAGAAACCGTTTGTACTGGGATGCCCCACAGGCTCATCGCCCCTGGGCATGTACAAGGAACTGATAGACCTGAACAAGAAGGGAATCGTCTCCTTCCAGAACGTTGTCACCTTCAACATGGACGAATACGTAGGCCTGCCCAAGGAACACCCCGAAAGCTACTATTCCTTCATGTGGAACAACTTCTTCAGCCACATTGACATCAAGCCGGAGAACACCAACATCCTCAACGGCAACGCTGCCGACCTCGATGCCGAGTGCGCCCGCTACGAGGAGAAAATCAAGTCATACGGAGGCATTGACCTCTTCATGGGAGGCATCGGTCCCGACGGACACATCGCCTTCAACGAGCCGGGTTCGTCGCTCTCCTCGCGCACCCGCCAGAAGACGCTGACTACGGACACCATCATTGCCAACTCGCGCTTCTTCGACAACGACGTGAACAAGGTGCCCAAGACGGCCCTCACCGTAGGTGTAGGCACCGTGCTCAGCGCACGCGAGGTGATGATTATCGTCAACGGACACAACAAGGCGCGCGCCCTCTACCACGCCGTCGAGGGACCCGTGATGCAGATGTGGACCATCAGCGCCCTGCAGATGCACGAGAAGGGCATCATCATTTGTGACGATGCCGCTACCGACGAACTGAAGGTAGGCACCTACCGCTACTTCAAGGACATCGAGGCCGACCACCTCGACCCGCAGTCGTTGCTGAAGTAAGTTCCTTGAACCATTGGAGGAGTTAAGGGAAGCTGTCGTTTCGCCTTGCTCCGTTCAGAAAGTGAAAGGCCGATACTCTTGCAGATGTGGATTTCCGAATCCGTACATCGGTAAGGGTGTCGGTCTTTCACTTTTTGCCTGTTTCTGCGGGTGACGGTTCCGAATCTGTCTGAAAAAGCATAGAGGAATGCCCGATGGGATATCTGCATTCCTGTTGGGGTGGATGCTTGCATTGTCCGCATTGGGTGTTTGCATTGTCCGCGCCCGATGCCTGCATGGCCTTTGCTCGATGCCTGCATGGCTCAATGGGAGTCGCCTGTGTCTGCATCCGGTCGGCAAGGCGGGACGGAAGTGCCGGAATTGGAAAAGAAAAGCCTTCACTCCTTCTTAAATTCGGTTCTTTTGAATCATCCTTCACCGTTTCACAAGTAGCTTTTGCCGTTGATACGCAGGGAGTTGCTGTGAACCTTTATGTTTCACCGTCTTGTGGGAGCGGATGCTCTGCATGGCTTTCGGACCGGGCTGTGAAAGGAACCGCCATGTAACATGGGGAAAAGTGAAATGTAACATGGAGAAAAGTGGAACCGCCCGACAGAAGAGGCATAGTATGTTTCACGCCGGTGCAGGACGGGAAGAAGCGAGGCGCAGGCGAAAGGAACGGATGACAGCGGGCGTGAAATGGATGTTTCACGGAAAACTGCTGACAACTAACGGCTTGCGTCGTTGTGAAGGCGTGAAGGGCTTATCCCTCATCCAGCCATCCTGCGCCCTGGCGTACGATTTCGGCTTCGCCTTGTGTGCAGTCTACGACGGTGGACTTCTCCGTGCCGCCGATGCCGCCGTCTATAATCAGGTCCACCGTGTCGCCCCACTTCTCGTCCATCAGTTCGGGGTCTGTGCCGTACTCCAGGTCTTCGTCCTCGTCCAGGGGCAGGGTGGTGGTCATGATGGGGGCGTCCAGCAGGCGGGCAATCTCCTGGATGATGGGGTTGTCAGGCATACGGATGCCCACCTCCTTGCGGTTGCGGAAGATTTTGGGCAGGCGGGTGGTTCCGTTCAGGATGAAGGTGAAGGGGCCGGGCAGGTTGCGCTTCATCAGCTTGAAGGTGGTGTTGTCCACCTTGGCATACTCGCTGATGCTGCTCAGGTCGTAGCAGATGATGGAGAGGTTGTTCTTGCGCGGGTCGATGCCTTTCAACTGGCAGATGCGCTCGATGGCGCGTTCCTTCAGGCCGTGGCAGCCGATGGCGTACATGGTGTCGGTGGGGTAGATGAGGAGGCCGCCGTCGTTCAGCAGGTCGATCACCCGTTGCAGGTCGGCGGGGCTGTTGTTCTTGTTGTAGAGTTTCAGGAGCATGGCAATGGTATTAGTTCCTGCAAATGTAGTAAAAAATGTCCGCTTCCGTTTTATTCCTTCCGCATTTCCTTCTCCAGTTTCTTGATTTTCTTCCACGCTTCCTTGAACTTGGGGCAGAGGGTGACGGCTTTCTCGTAGTTGCGCATGGCGGCCTCGCACATGTCGTGCTTCAGGCATTCGTCGCCCATGGTGATGTATTCGCGGGCGTACTTCACCAGGGCCTTCTCCTTCTGCTGCGCGGCGGCGCGGAGGGCGCGGTTCTCGTCGCGCAGGCGGTTGATGACGTTCAGCTTGCGGCGGATGAGGCGCTGGGCGGCGGGGCGCTCGATGTCGTAGCGGGAGTGGATGGCCTTGAAGAACTCGCTGAGGAAGGTGTCGAAGTCGCCCTGGTCGAAGGCGCGGGCGGCCGCCGCATACTGCACGTCGGCCTGTGCCTGCTTCAGGGCGCGGTCTATGGACTGGCGGTTGTTGAAGCGTTGGGCGAACTGGACGATTTCGGGCCGTACGAAGATGTCGGCGCGGCCGATGGGCTTCTTCAGGCTGATGCCTTCCAGCGAGGTGCAGCGGCTCAGGGCTACGTAGGCTTGTCCGCCGGCAAAGACGCCGCCGGTGAAGTCGATGACCACGCGGCTGAAGGTCAGTCCCTGGCTCTTGTGGACGGTGATGGCCCAGGCCAGGCGCACGGGGAACTGGGTGAAGGTGCCCAGCTCTTCCTCTTCAATCTCTTTCTTTTCTTCGTTGTAGGTGTAGCGGATGTTGCGCCACGACTCGCGCTTCACGTCGCAGGCGCGGCCGTCGTCGGTGGTGATGTAGAGCGTCTCGCCGTCCAGGTCGAAGCCGCTCACCACGCCGATGGTGCCGTTCACCCAGCGTCGTTCGTAATCGTTCTTGATGAAGATGACCTGTGCGCCGGGCTTCAGCACCAGCTCCTGCGGGGTGGGCAGGCTGCTTTCGGGGAAATCGCCCCGTATCTCGCCGCGGAAGGTCTCGGGCTCGCCGGGCAGTTCCCTGAGGCGGCGCTCATTGATGTAGTCCACGTTGTCGCGGCGGGTGGCCAGGGTGATGTAGAGGTCATCGCCGTCTGTCTTCTCCATGCCGGTGCCGTAGCGGGTGTTGAGCAGTTGCAGGTCGGCGGCTCCGGCGGTGTTGTTGCGGATGTGGTCCAGCACGCCGATGAACTTCGGGTCGCTCTGCCGGTAGACCTTCTGCAACTCGACGGACACCAGCTCTATCTGGCTGAACACGCGGGCCGAGAAGAAGTAGGGGCTGGGGTAGAAGCGGTTCAGAATCTCGCGCTCGTCGCTCTTCACCACCGGTTCCAGCTGGAATACGTCGCCCACCAGCAGCACCTGCTTGCCGCCGAAGGGCTCGCGCAGGTTGTGGCTGTAGACGCGCAGGATGCGGTCGACGGCGTCGATGATGTCGGCCCGGACCATGGAAATCTCGTCGATGATGACCAGCTCCAGCTTCTCCAGCAGCTTGCGGTGGGGCTTGGTGTACTTGAAGAACTCGTGGATGCGTCCCTTCTGGAGGCTCAGGTTGGGGTCATCGGGCAGCAGGGGATGGAAGGGCAGCTTGAAGAAGCTGTGCAGGGTGCTTCCGCCGGCGTTGATGGCGGCGATGCCCGTGGGTGCCAGTACCACGTGCTTCTTGCGCACGTTGTCGCAGACGTAGCGCAGGAAGGTCGACTTGCCCGTGCCGGCCTTCCCCGTCAGGAAGAGCGACTGGCGGGTGTACTTCACGAGGTTCAGTGCGTCCTGAAACTCACGGTTGCTGGTGTCGGGGATGAAGGAGGGCAAGTTGTTAATGGTGAATGATTAATGGTTAATGGTGAATGGTAAATGGTGAATGATTAATGGGTTGCTAATGGTTAGTGGTCGGTGGTGAATGATTAAAGATTGGCAGTCAGTGGCCACTATCCATCCGGATGGGCATTCACCATTCACCATTTACCATTCACCATTAACCATTGTTGAATTCCTTCCGCCACCCCGTCCTCGTCCACCGAGGTGGTGACGTAGTCGGCGGCGGCTTTTACGTGGTCGGCGGCGTTGCCCATGGCGATGCCGATGCCGGCGTGGCGCAGCATGGGGATGTCGTTGCCGCCGTCGCCGAAGGCCAGGGTGTCTTCCAGGCGGATGCCGAAGTGGCGGATGATTTCATCCATGCCCCGCTGCTTGGTGTTGCCCAAGGCGGTGACGTCGGTGAAGGCGGGATGCCAACGGCCTATCTCGCAGTGGGGGATGTGCGGCCGCACTTCCGCCTCCTGTGCCTCGTCGATGAAGGGTGTCAGTTGGAAGACCTCCTTTCCACGGATGGCCTCTTCGGTCGTCAGGGTGGGGATGGGGGTGGTCACCTTCAGGTGCTGGTGGAAGATGGCGTCCACCCGCTCGTCCGGCTGGCAGGCGCAGATGTCATGCTCGCCTACTACGATGCAGGGAATGCTCCGCGTGGTGCAGTAGGCGGTCAGGGTGCGCACGTCTGTCTCGGGGATGGGGCTCTTGTAGATGACCTCGTCGCCCACGAAGCAGTAGGCGCCGTTCATGGTGATGTAGCCGTCTATCAGTCCCCGCTCCTGCAAGGCACCGAGGTTATTGATGATGATGCGCGGCCGTCCCGTGGCGATGAAGATGCGGTGTCCCGCAGCCTTGGCGGCCGTGAGCGCACGGACAGCCGAGGCGGGTATTTCGTGGGTGTGGAAGCTGACCAGCGTTCCGTCAATATCGAAAAACAGGGCTTTCGTCATAGTGTATGTCTTAGTTCGGGGCACAAATGTAGCGATTTTGGATGGAATAAGCTAATTCAAGTTTCGGGTTTACCGAAACTTGCAGAAATTAAAGGAGTTAAAAGGAGTTATCGCCCACCAGGGTGGGCTCAGGAGTTAAAGGCCAATAGACGAGATAATGAAGAATGAGGAATGAAGAATGAGGAATGAAGAATGAAGAATTAAAAATGAAAAATGAAAAATTAAGAATGAGGAATGAAGAACTTCTGCGCTCCATTAACCGTTCATCATTAACCATTAACCATTACCAAACTATCGGCTTTAATTTCTAACAAAGCACAGCGAAGTGGTAACTTCTATGACTTCTTAACTTCCAAAGGAATATTAAACCCGAAACTTAGGTTAGGAAAGAGTACTGTGATTGGCCGGGGATACTTGCGGGTGAAACCGGGAAAGGGTTATAGCAGTCCTAATCTGAACGATACTCGGAAGTTCTACTTGTTTTATCCGATTTGTCAGACATCGTCTGACAAATTGAGTCGGTCGCATATCTGTGAGCTGATAACCATTGACGGATCTTGGAGAAGAAACGGCATAACGGGTTCGACTCGGGATGCACTGAAGCGTTTGGTTGATGGGATATTGGCGGGGGACAGGTGAATAGGAAACGGGTCGTCCGCCAGTAGTTTTCCCTCCCTCCCCCTCTATGCAATGGCAAAGATATTTCGTACCTTTGCCGTCCCTAACCATAAAACTAGTTATTGTATGAACAGACATTCTTTGAAAGACTGGCTGGTGGCCGTGAGGCCCTGGTCGTTTCCCGCTTCGGCCATGCCTGTGGCGGTGACGTTGGCCTACCTCTACTGGGCCGGCAGTGATGTGAATTGGGTGAACGGTGTGTGGGCGCTGCTCAACATCGTGGTGTTTCATGCCGCAGGCAATACGTGGAGCGACTACTTCGACTACAAGCACCGGGTGGACCGCGAGGACACCCACGGCGTGCGCACGCTGACGGGCGGCCAGTTCCGTCCCGAGGAGATATACCGCCTGTCGCTCTCGCTGCTCGTGG
The DNA here is from genome assembly GCF_949298305.1 of uncultured Bacteroides sp. Classification (GTDB taxonomy): domain Bacteria; phylum Bacteroidota; class Bacteroidia; order Bacteroidales; family Bacteroidaceae; genus Bacteroides. Next base: position 17,521 of record NZ_CASFWU010000027.1, read on the forward strand.
TGGCGGTGCTGGGCGGCGTGGGGCTGCTGCTGCGCACGGGACTTCCTTTGTTATACATCGGCATCGGCGGGGCGGCCTGCACGCTGCTCTATCCGACGCTGAAGTATCGCGCCCTGGGCGATGTGGTCATCTTCCTGGCCTACGCCCTGCTGCCCATGCTGGGCACGGCCTATGTGGCCACGGGCGTGGTGGACTGGGAGACGATGTGGGCGGGCGTGCCCGTGGGGCTCATCACGGTGGCCATCCTGCACGCCAACAATACGCGCGACATGCAGACCGACGTGCGTGCCGACATCCGTACCCTGGCCATGACCCTGGGCGGACGGGCTTCCATGTACCTCTACTGCGCCGAGGTGCTCTTCCCCTTCGGCTGGGTGGCCGGCTGTGCGGCGGGCGGCGTGTTCCCCTGGTGGACGCTGCTGGTGCTGGTGGCACTGGCGCCTGCCTTGGGCAATGTGCGCCTCATGGCCCGTTATCCCGTTGTGGGCATGGAGGGCATCTCCCGCCTGGACGAGCTGACGGCCAAGCTCCAGCTGATGTTCAGCCTGCTCCTTGTAGTGTCGTTCGTAGTGGCCCGTCTGTTGTCATGAAGCGGCTGGTGTTTACCCTCGTGCTGGCCGCCGTGCTGTGGACGGTGATGTTCTCGCCCCTGACGGCGCCTCACGTCAGCTTCTGGTGGATGATGACCGCCTCGGCCCTGACGCTCTCCCTCCTGTCCACGTGGTTCAACCCCGGCTGGTGGAGGCAGGTGCGCTGGAGCGCGGGCGACGTCTGCCTGGGCGTGGCTATTGCCGCCGCCCTGTGGGGCGTGTTCTGGACGGGCGACAAGGTCTCTTCCTGGCTCTTCGACTTCGCCCGTCCGCAGGTCAACCTGATATACGGCATGAAGGAGGGCGAGTCGCCCTGGCTGCTTTCCGTCCTGATGCTGTTTCTGATAGGCCCGGCCGAGGAAATCTACTGGCGCGGCTACGTGCAGCGCACGCTCTCCGCCCGCTGGGGAGCCAATGCGGGCTTCGTGGTGGCCACGGCGCTCTATGCGCTGGTGCATGCCGGTTCGTGCAACTTCATGCTCGTGATGGCGGCGCTGGTGGCGGGTGTGGTGTGGGGCGGCCTCTACCGCTTCTTCCCCCAGCACATGGCGGCCATCATCGTGTCCCATGCCGTGTGGGACGTGGCGGTGTTCGTCTGGTTCCCCATCTGAACTATGAGCTACAAGCTGCGTGTGACGAGCTACGAGTTGCCTTACTCCTTGATTACAACCTATGAATCAACTTGCGAAACTTAAATCCATAAAGATATGACTTACAATTTTGACGAACTGATTGACCGCCGCGGCACCGACTCGGTGAAGTGGGACGGTATGAAGAATGTGTGGGGGCGGAACGACCTGACGGCCCTGTGGGTGGCCGACATGGACTTCCGCACACCGCCCTTTGTGATGGAGGCCCTGCGCCGCCGGCTGGAGCACGAGGTGCTGGGCTATACGATGGCCTGCGAGGGCTGGGACACGGCCATCTGTAGCTGGTTGCAGAAACGCCATCGGTGGAACGTGAAGACTGACTGGCTGACCTTCGTGCCGGGCATTGTGCGGGCACAGGCCTTCGCCCTGCTCTGCTTCACGCAGCCGGGCGACCGCGTGCTGGTGATGCCCCCCGTCTACCATCCCTTCTTCCTTGTCACCGAGCGGCTGAAGCGCCGGGTGGTGCGCTCGCCCCTCGACCTGCGCGACGGGCACTATCACATCGACTTCGACCGCCTGCGCCGCGACGTGCAGGGCTGCCGGGCACTCATCCTCTGCAATCCGCACAACCCCGGCGGACGTGTCTGGACGGAGGACGAACTGCGCCGCGTGGCCGACATCTGCCGGGAGAGCGGCACGCTGGTCATCTCCGACGAGATACATGCCGACCTCACCCTGCCGCCCTACCGCCATCGTCCCTTTGCCACGGTGAGCGAGGCGGCTGCCGCGAACTCCATCACCTTCATGGCACCCAGCAAGACATTCAACATGCCCGGCCTGCAAAGCTCCTTCGCCATCGTGCCGGACGACGGCCTGCGTGCCCGCTTCCGGGAGTTCATGGAGGCCGGCGAGTTCTGCGAAGGGCATCTCCTGGCCTACATCGGCTGCAAGGCCGCCTATGAACAGGGCGAGGAGTGGCTGGAGCAACTGCTGGCCTACATCGGGGGCAACATCGACTTCACCGAGGCCTACTTGCGCGAGCACATCCCCTCCATCGGCATGATACGCCCGCAGGCTTCCTACCTCATCTTCCTCGACTGCCGTCGCCTGGGCCTGTCGCAGGACGGGCTGGAACATCTCTTTGCCGACCGTGCCCGCCTGGCCCTGAACACCGGCACCACCTTCGGCGAACCCGGACGGGGCTTCATGCGGCTCAACGTGGGCTGTCCCCGTGCGCAGCTGGAGCAGGCGCTGAAGCAGCTGGCCGAGGCTGTGAACAGCCGCTGAAGAGGCATTCCGTAGCGTTCTGCAAGGGGACGGACTGACGAGTACACAAGGCATCTGCCCGTGTCTCCGTCGGCCCGTCCCCTTGTTTTGGGGGATGCTTGTACGGTCCGCGCAGGATGCTTGCACGGTCCGCGCAGGATGCTTGCATGGTCCGCGCGGGATGCTTGCATGGTCCAGGCGGGATGCAAGCGCCCTTCACGGGCCGTACAGATACCTACTTCCTGCCATCTTCCTTCCCATTATACCCTCTTTTGGGTATTGTTACCTTTTTTAACTACCTCTACCTTTGCGGCATCAGAAATTTATAAAAAATAAACGAAATGATACGAAAGGTTGGAGCAATGTCCCTCGGCCTGATGCTCTGTGCAGGAGCACTTTACGGCGGAAACGGGACGGAACCGGAACAGGAGGCCGCACGCACGGCCCGGCTGAAAAGCATCGAGAAAGTGGAGCACACCCCCGAGGCGGCTCCGAAGAAGAGCAGGCTGACCCTCGGCGGATATGGCGAGGCGGTCTACAGCCGCAACTTCTACAGTGACAACTACCTGCGCTACGACAGTCCGCAGAACTACAAGAACGACACGCACGGCCGCTTCGACCTTCCCCATGTGGTCATCATGCTGGGCTACGACTTCGGCAAGGGCTGGACCATGGGCACCGAAATAGAGTTTGAGCACGGCGGCACGGAGAGCGCCGTCGAGATTGAGGAACACGAGGGCGGCGAGTACGAGGCCGAAGTGGAGCGCGGCGGCGAAGTGGCCCTCGAGCAGTTCTGGATTCAGAAGTCCTTCTGTCCGCAGTTCAACATCAAGCTGGGGCACATGGTGGTGCCTGTCGGCATGACCAACGCCCACCACCTGCCCACCGAGTTCTTCGGCGTCTACCGCCCCGAGGGCGAGAACACCATTCTGCCCTGCACGTGGCACGAGACGGGCGTCAGCCTCTGGGGACGTGCCGGCCAGTGGCGCTACGAGGTCATGCTGCTGCCCGGTCTGGACTCCGACCGCTTCGGCAGCAAGGACTGGGTGAAGGGCGGAGCGGGCAGCCCCTACGAGTTCAAGATAGCCAACGCCATGGCCGGCGCCTTCCGTGTGGACAACTACTCGGTGAAGGGGTTGCGCCTCTCGCTCAGCGGCTATGCGGGCAACTCCTTCAGCAACACCCTGAAGCAGGCCACCAATGCCGTCTACGATGACGTGAAGGGTACGGTGCTCATCGGTTCGTTCGACTTCTGCTACGATGCCCACAACTGGGTGGCGCGCGGCAACTTCGACTACGGCCACCTGTCCGATGCCGACCTCATCACCCGCTACAACCAGAGCTTCTCCAAAGACTCCCCATCGCCCAAGCAGCCGGTGGCCTCGGACGCCATTGCCACGGGTGTGGAGGCAGGCTATGACTTCCTCTCCCTCTTCCGCAAGGGGGGCGACAAGGAGCAGCGCCTCTACCTCTTCGGCCGCTACGAGTACTACGACTCCATGTACAAGACCGCCAAGGCCGTGACCCACTATACGGAGTATGGCCGCCAGCGCCTGGCCGTGGGTCTGAACTACTATCCCATGAAAGAGATTGTGGTCAAGGGCGAATATTCCATCGGCCTGCTCAAGAGCCGGTTCAACAACGAACCCGCCATCTCGCTGGGCGTGGCCTATGCGGGGTTCTTCAACCTGTGATGCAGGTCTTTCCCCCGCTTATTGCTTGATAGTTTGAATACATTCTATAATAACCCCAAAACATAAGACACAATGAAAACGTATCTGAAATTTCCGCTCTATCTGGCTCTGGGAGCCATGATGGGCATGAACCTGGCGGCTTGCAGCGATGACGACGAGCCGGAAGTAGAAACCGGACTGACCGCCCAGGAAGAGGCACTGAAGGCTGTTGTTTCCGACTTTGCAGACAAGACCGTCATCCCCACTTATCAGGGCATGGCCGATGCCGCCATGCAGCTGCACGGCCTGTGCATCGACATCCGCTCGAAGAAGCAGGCGGGTACGCTGACCACCGCCGACGTGGAGGCCGCCTGCCAGGCCTGGAAGCTGGCACGCGACTATTGGGAGAAGAGCGAGGCTTGGCTGTTCGGCCCTGCGGGCGACTATAACGTAGACCCCCACATCGACTCCTGGCCGTTGGACAAAACGGGCATGGACGCCCTGCTGAACAACCCCGCCCAGATGGCGCAGATGGACGACGAAGGCAACTATGTGGGCAACTACCTGGGCTATGCCCTCCAGGGCTTCCACGCCATCGAGTACCTGCTTTTCGAACTGACCAACACCAATGCCAGCGGAAACGCTACAGCCAGTTCGACCAGCGTGGCTCATAACCTGAACTATACCACCGAGCAGCTGAACTACCTCGTCGGGCTGGCAGGCGACCTGCGCAACCAGTGCATCCTGCTGGAGGCCTGCTGGGCAGGAACGGAGAACGTTTCGGCCGAGAAGCAGCAGATTCTGACCGACACCGAGCTGGACAAGGGCAAGAACTTCGGCCAGAACATCAAGAACGCCGGGGCGGCGGGCAGCGAGTACAAGAACTACCTGGACGTGGTTTACGACATGATAACCTCCGGCATACAGAACATAGCCAACGAGGTGGGCAACATCAAGATTGGCAACCCCACGGGCAAGGGCCTGCCTTCGGGCGGCATGGAGTACGACCCCAGCTACATCGAGTCACCCTACAGCCTGAACTCCATCCGCGACTTCCAGGGCAACGTCATCAGCATCCGCAACGCCTACCAGGGCTCGCCTTCGGTAGACGGCACCATCCAGACGGCTACCCACACCCTGAGCTCGTACATCGCCACGGTCAACGCCGACCTGGACAAGCGGGTGAAGGCAGCCATTCAGGACGCCTACGACAAGATAAGCCTGATGGGCGAGCCCTTTGCCTACACCTGCGGAGCAAAGGAGTATGACCCAATCAACCAGGATGCCATCAACGCCTGCAACGTGATGAACGACATCTTCAACGAGGTGAAGACGGTGTTGCAGGCCAACCATTGATTATTCTTGCGAGTTAGTGTCGAGGCACACAGACGGCACAGACGGGGAAAGATGCCCACAGATAGAAAAGACGTCCTTCCGATGGGATAAGAAAGATAACTGTGACAATCTGTACTCTCTGCGTTATCTGTGTGCCCTATCTGCTTACTTAATTCATATATTTTACGCTATGATGAAAAAGACCTATTTCTATGCAGCTGCATTGCTGGCCATGAGCCTGACGGCTTGTAGCGACGACGACGTGAAGGGCGGTGAACCCACGCCCGGAATGCCCGCCGAGCTGCCCGACTGGTACTACACGGGCGGCGAACTTGGCACCACCTCCAACACCACTTCCACGGCCTTCGAGGACCCCACACCCGTGGTCGAGGCCAGCGCCACCATGAACGCCGCCTTCAACCGCGGCGAACAGTTCTTTGAGAAACCCTTCACGGCCAACTTTGACGGCATGCGTCACGGCCTGGGGCCGCTCTACATCCGCTCTTCGTGCATCCACTGCCATCCCGGCTACGGACACGGCAAGAGTCAGAACAACGGCACGTTCAACACCAACGAGATAGGCAACGGCTACCTGCTCGTGGTCTATAATCCCGAGACCGAGGCCTATGTCTCCTGGCTGGCGGGCATGCCGCAGACCCAGGCCGTGGCTCCCTTCAAGGCCCCGCTGGACGAGACGCAGATCCGCATCACCTGGCACGAATACACCGACGCCTTCGGCAACAAGTTCCCCGACGGCGAGACCTACCGCCTCCGCTATCCCGAAGTGGACATTCCCAAGAGCGCCATCTACGTGGCCAACCGTGGCTACGACGTGGGCGAGTACGAAGTGCGCCTGGAGTCCACCATCGGCATCTACGGTACGGGCCTGCTCGATGCCATCAGCGACGCCGACCTCAAGGCCGAGTATGCCAAGCAGGAGCAGGACGGCTACTTCAAGCTGAACGAGACTATTTTCAAGAACGGCGAGTGGGTGAAGCAGTATGCCAATACCGCCCAGGGAGGCGACGGCACCCTCTATCCCCTGCGCTACACCTACGCCCTGAGCCGTGGCCCCCTGCAGGACGCGGCGGGTGCCAACGCCTTCTGGAACATTACCAACGTCACCCGCAGCGACCGCCGCTTCCACTACCTCGACGCGGCAGGCTCGTACGCCCTGTATGCCTCGCAGGACCCTGACATCCAGGCGGGCTTCCCCGACTACATTGCCCGGGTGTCCACGCCCGAGGAACATCCCGAATGGTTCACGGACAATGTGGAGGACAACATCTACAACTACCTGACGTCGAAGAACCTGCCCGTTGAGGTGAGCGACCAGGACTACATCGACCTCATGGTGTGGCACCGCGGTCTGGCCGTGCCTGCCGCCCGCAACGTGGACGATGAGGCCGTGCTTCGCGGCAAGGAACTCTTCGCGGAGATGGGCTGCACGTACTGCCACAAGCCCACGTGGACAACGGGCGACGACGAGATACGCGACCCCGCCCGCTTCTTCACAGGCGACAAGGCCGCACAGCTGCCCCGCTATCCGCACCAGAAGATTTGGCCCTACACCGACATGGTGCAGCACAAACTGCACATGGTGAACGACATCCGCACGGGCTGGTGCCGCACCACGCCGCTCTGGGGACGCGGCCTGCACCAGCGCTGCACGGGGGCCGAGTATGCCGACCGCCTGCACGACTGCCGCGCACGCACTACGCTGGAAGCCATTATGTGGCACGGCACGAGCGAGCAGAGTGATGCCTACTACACCATCAAGAAATTCCGCGAACTCTCGAAGGAGGACCGCGATGCGGTGGTGAAGTTCCTCGACTCCATCTGATTGCCTGCCGGATGTAGGTATGGCACACGGATGACACCGATTGGACAGATAACCACAGATAAGAATTCTTTCCGGAGAAATAATCTGTGTGCATCTGTCCAATCTGTGTCATCTGTGTGCCATGCTTCGTTTTCTGATTTTATCCCAAACATTCTTTTTGGTTATGAAAAGTAACTTTTTACGAAACCTTTCTTTCGGCCTGCTGGGCCTGCTTATTCTTGTATTGATGGCCGCCACGTGTGTGGAGAAGGTATGGGGCACTTCCTTTGTTGTGCGCCACGTCTATGGCTCGGTCTGGTTTGCCGCCTGTTGGGCAGTGGTGGCCGTTGCGGGTGTGTCCTGGCTGCTGCGCTGTCGGGTACAGCACCGGTGGAGGGTCTTTCTGCTTCACGCCGCCCTGGTGATCATCCTGCTGGGGGCGTTGGTCACCCACGTCTGGGGCGTGCAGGGTAGCGTACATTTGCGTCAGGGCGAGGCAGCCGAGGCCTTCACCACGACCGACGGACGTACGGTGTCCCTTCCTTTCAGCCTCATGCTGGAGGAGTTCCGGGTGGAGTACTATGCCGGCACGTCGGCACCCAGCGATTTCGTGAGCCGCATTGTCCTGGACGGTGAGCACCGGGCCGAGGTATCCATGAACCACATTGCCAGCTACGGTTCCTACCGCTTCTACCAGTCGCGCTACGATGCCGACGGGCAGGGCTCTACCTTGTCCGTGGCTTGTGACCCCTGGGGCATCGGCATCACCTACACGGGCTATGGTCTGCTGCTCGTCTCCTGCCTGCTCTTCGTGGCCGACCGCCGCGGCACTTTCCGCCGGTTGCTCAACCATCCTTCGCTGCGGGCGGCCGGGGTGGCGGCCCTGCTGCTGTCCGCTTCCTCCGTGCAGGCGGAGGAAGGGCTGCCCCGGACGCTTCCCCGCGGCACGGCCGATGCCTTCGGACGCCTCTACGTCTACTACAACGACCGTGTCTGTCCTCTCCAGACGCTGGCCAAGGACTTCACCGTGAAGCTCTGCGGCAAACCCACGTACCGGGGGCTTACGGCCGAGCAGGTACTGACGGGCTGGTTCTTCTACTACGACGACTGGAAGACGGTGCCGTGCATCCGGGTGAAGGGCGCCGGTGTGCAGCGCCTGCTGGGCATCGGGGGCGGGTACGCCTCGTTGCAGGACTTCTTTGGCCCCGATGGCTACAAGCTCGATGCCGATGTCCTGTCCGGCATGGCAACGGCCGATGCCAAGGGGGTGAGTGAGGCGAACGAGAAGTTCAGTCTGGTGAGTGCCGTGGCTACGGGAGCCTTGTGGCGCATCTTTCCCTGTCCGTTGGCGGATGACAGCCTCCGCCTGTCGTGGTACTCGCTGGCCGACCGTCTGCCGAAGGGACTTCCCCGCGAACAGGAGGCTCTGATGAGGAGCGGCATGAACTACGTGGCCGAGCAGGTGGCGCGCAAGGACTATGTCCGGGTGGAGGAACTGGTGGAGAAGATACGCCGCTACCAACGGCGCGAGGGTGGGGCACTGCTGCCCACCGACCTGCGCTTCGCTGCCGAGCGGTGGTACAACCGCCTGAACGACAGCCTGCCCCTGGCTGTGGCTTTCGTTGTGCTGGGACTCCTGTCCTTTGTTTATTGTGTGCGCTGCCTCCTGCTTCGCCGGCGGGTTGCGGGATGGGTGGAACGGGGGCTGTCCGTCCTGATGGGGGCGGGCCTGCTCTGGGTGCTGGGGCTGATGGTACTGCGCGGCGTGGTGAGCGGCCATCTGCCCATGTCCAACGGACACGAGACCATGCAGCTGCTGGCCCTCTGTGCCGCCGTGCTCACCCTCGTCTTCCGCCGCCGTCTGCCGCTGGCCCTGCCTTTCGGTTTTCTGGTGTGTGGGCTGGCCCTGATGGTGTCCATGCTGGGCGAGCGCAATCCGCAGGTGGGGCCGCTGATGCCCGTGCTGGCCTCGCCCCTGCTTTGCGTGCATGTGGCGGTGATTATGCTGGCCTATTCCCTGCTGGCCTTCCTGATGCTGAACGGTGTGGCCGCCCTCGTCCTGCAGGCTTCGCGAAGGGATTGCACCGCGCAGGTGGAGCGGTTGCACACGGTAGGCCGCCTGCTGCTCTATCCGGCTGTGTTCCTGCTGGCGGCGGGCATCTTTGTGGGAGCGGTGTGGGCCAATGTGTCGTGGGGACGCTATTGGGGCTGGGACCCCAAGGAGGTGTGGGCGCTGGTCACGCTGCTGGTCTATGCCCTGGCACTGCATCCCGCCTCACTGCCCTGCTTCCGCCGTCCGTTGTTCTTCCATGCCTACGTGGCCGGCGCCTTCTGCTGCGTGCTGATTACCTACTTCGGTGTCAACTTCCTGTTGGGGGGAATGCACAGCTATGCTTAGAAACTCAAGGAAAATCCGAGACTTGATCGATTTTTAATTTGACAAAATAATTTTATATACGATGGCGAAGCTTTCCAATCTTCGTGCTGAATGTTGCCTACTATCGTGTCGAATGTTGCCTACCTTCAGTCCGAATGTTGCCTACTATCGGAAGTTTTCTTATGAATGATGATGGTTTGAATGTTTAATGCATTGAAATTCAGATTACTGTATAATTTTGGCTGGAAGGATGTCGTTTGTGTGATTTTTTCTTAGCATAACGGACATGTCGGAATGTATTCCTGCACCTGATTTGCATGAATCATTCACTCCTTAACATCCTGATTGCCGACGCAGAATTTGCTTTTGCGACTTGAGTTGGAGAGTACCTATATCCGGCAAGGGAACTGCTTATTATACCTAATTTATGCGATTGTGGCATCCGTTCCGAAGCCGTATCTTTGCACCATCAGATTTAAAAATGAATTAGTTAGTCATAATTACGTAACCACTTTTATTAAGGTAAAACGAATCCCCGCTTCCCGATGTGATATCGCGAGGCGGGGATTTCCTTGTTTGTCCACTGCGGTCACGGAATGAACGGACGCGGATTCACGCAGACAGCCGCAGATGATGAATGGTATAATCTGCGCAAATCTGCGTGAATCCGCGTTCTATTCCTTTTTCCCGCCTGTTCTCCGGTTACAGCTTCTCCTTGATGTCGCTCAGCTCCACCAGCTTGTTGACGATGGCATAGATGGTGAGGCCTGCCGACGAATGAATTTGCAGCTTGCGGGCGATGTTGCGGCGGTGGGTGATGACGGTGTGGATACTGAGGAAGAGCTGTTCGGCGATGGCCTTATTCGTCATGCCTTTCACGATGCAGGTCACTATCTCCTTTTCGCGCTGGCTCAGGGTGTCGGCCTCGCTTTCCTTCTCCTCGTCGCTCTCCTCGTCGGTGCGCATCAGGCCGTTCAGCTTGGCGGCTATGATGTCCAGGTCGTCGCAGATGGAGAAGCGCTCGTCGTATTCCTTCAGCACGTTGTTGTTGGTCACCGACGAGAGCAGGGCCACGTACTTTACCCCCTCCAGCCGCGGATGTTGCCCTTTGAAGGCGGGCAGGTTGAACCATCCGTCGAAGGCGGGGTTGATGATGACCATGTCCGGGCGGTGCAGGTTGGCGTAGTTGCCCAGCGCTTCGGTCGAGGTCACTTCCACCGGATGCACGTCCAGGTTGGGGATGCGCTTCAGCACGGCCGACACGCCGCTGCGGATGATGACCGACGTGTCGGCAACCACTATTTTCAGCGACAGCTTATTGTTCATCTTTCAGTCTCCTTTCTATTTGGGCTACGGCGGGCACAAACAGGTAGTCTTCCACCATGCAGTGGGACGCAAGGTCTTGCTCGCAGTTGAATATGTCGAACAGAACGGCGTTCAGCAGGTTGTTGTTCTCCTTTTCGGGATAATATTTGATGATGATGTTCTTCAGTTCCGTCAGCTTGCGGTCTATCTGGTTGTGGTGGCTGGCGAAGGTGGCGATGTTGTAGTCTGTCGAGAGTTTGCCCTCCATCAGCTCCTCCACGTAAGTGAACACGGAGCTGTTCTCGTACTCCATGTGGCGGCGCACTTCCCTGGCATACTCGTCGAAGTACTTCAGGATGGCGAAGGCTACGCCGTTGGCTTCCGAACAGTCGATGGCCTCGATGAGCTTGCGGCGGATGGCGGGCAGGTTGAAGTCGAGGAAATACGTGTGCGCCCGCTTCAGGTAGTCCATCAGTGCAGCCACCGAGAAGTCCTCCTCGGGCGTGCAGTAGCCATACTGCTCTTCGCTGATGAAGTTGGCCACAGCCAGAAACGTCTTGTAGTCCACCCCCTGCGCCTGGCAGACGTCCTTCACCGTCCGGTCGCCGAAGCCCAGCGACAGGCCGAAGCGGCTCATCACCATCAGCAGGGAGTAGTTGTCACAGATGAGGTCGCTCATCTTGTCTGTGGCGCGGTATTTATGCGGTTCGTTCATAGGCGTAAATGCTTGTTTTAGTGTATCGCTGCCATCTGGCAGACATCATGTTATACTCGGGCGCAAATTAACGGTTTTTTGGCAGACGGTGCAATCCCTATTTGTAGGTATTTTGTGGAGAATATAAGAAGTCAGAGAGAATTGGTAGCCCAAATATTGGCTACTTAAAACCTAAATTCTCATACAGTTATTCATCACAGAGTTCCACGGAGTAATTCGCATGCACACCGTAGAGACGCAAAATTTTGCGTCTCTACACATCGCTGTCATCTCCACCGAATACATAGAGTATCACAGATTAAGGAGATTGTAAATCCGTGTTAGTGTCTGAATGATTCTGCTTGTCCAACCTCTTTCCCTAAGCAAACTAAATCTTTTAGTTCTTATTAACGAGAAAAATTAGTTTATGAACTATTTTATTTCGTTATTTGCGGATGAAAGAGCAATGAGCTACAAGCTACAAGTTACGAGCTACAAGTTACGAGCTACAAGTTACGAGCTACAAGTTACGAGCTACAAGTTACGAGCTACAAGTTACGAGCTACAAGCTACGAGCTACAAGCTACGATGCGAGTTTGCAGCCCGTCACTTACTCGTAGCTCGTAGCTAAAAACTAAAAGATATGAAAGCACTGACCACAAAAGAAGAAGAAATCATGGGCTTTTTCTGGGAGAAGGGCCCGCTGTTCGTGAAGGAGATGCTGGCTTTCTACGACGAGCCGAAGCCACACTTCAATACCTTGTCTACCATTGTGCGCGGGCTGGAGGAGAAAGGCTATCTGGCGCACAAGGCATACGGCAACACCTATCAGTATTACGCCACCGTGAGCCGCGACGACTTCAGCCGCCGCACGCTGCGCAGCGTCATCAGCAAGTACTTCAACAACTCCTACCTGGGCGCCGTCTCCTCGCTGGTGAAGGAGGAGGACATCTCGCTGAAAGAGCTGAAGGAACTGATTGCCGAGGTGGAAAGAGGGGGAGGCAGTGGACAAGTTGACAAGTAAACGAGGCTACGAGGCATGTACCTTGCCTCCCTTGTCCACTATCCCTTGTCAACTTGTCCATTCGCTTCCTTGTCTACTCGTTCACTCGTTTACTCGTCAACTAACATAAAAATATGGGAACCTTTTTAGTCTACATACTCAAGTCCGCTGCCTGTCTGGCGGTATTCTACCTGTTCTACAAACTGCTGATGAGTCGCGACACGTTTCATCGGTTCAACCGCTTTGCCCTGTTGGGGTTGCTGGTGCTCTCGTCCGTGCTGCCGCTGGTGGAGGTCAGTGTGAACGAGCCGGTGGGAGTGCAGGAAACGATGCTTACGCTGGAACAGCTGCTTCTGCTGGCCGATGTGGAGGAAGGGCAGGAGACAGTCGTGGCACAGCCTGCCACGGCACTGTGGGTACGTGTGGCGTTGCTGGTCTATCTGGCAGGGATTGTTTTCTTTGCCGTACGCAATTTGTGGTCGCTCGGCAGGCTGGGCGCGTTGTTGCGCCGGGGCCGGTTGGAGCGGGTGTCGGACTACCTGCCGGGTCGTGGGGAGCAGGTAAGGCTGGTGGTACACGACCGCGACATCGCCCCTTTCAGTTGGATGCGCTACATCGTCCTGTCGCGCAAGGACCTCGAAGAGAACGGCCGCGAGATATTGATTCACGAGCTGGCACACATCCGCAACCGCCACTCGTGGGACCTGCTGCTGGCCGACCTCTGCATCTTCGTGCAATGGTTCAACCCCGCCGCGTGGCTGCTGAAGCAGGAACTGCAGACCATCCACGAGTACGAGGCGGACGACACCGTGCTGCGCGAGGGCGTGAATGCCAAAGATTATCAGATGTTATTAATAAAAAAAGCTGTCGGCACAAGGCTCTACTCTATGGCCAACAGCTTTAATCACAGTTCACTTAAAAAACGTATCACTATGATGTTAAAAGAAAAGGGGTGAAGTACCTCTACGTACTCCCGCTGGCGGCACTGGCTGTGTCGGCCTTTGCCCGTCCCGAAGTGTCGGCCGTGGCCGACGAGCTTTCAAGCGCCAAAGTTAATGATTTGGCCGAAATGGTGAAAACAAATCTGCCGGAAAGTGTGGTCGAAGCAGTGAAAGACACGCTGCCGCCGGGCGTAACCCATGTGCCTCAGGAAGTGAAAGACGACCTGAAAGGTTCGCCCGTCTTTGAAGTGGTGGAGCAGATGCCCGAGTTCCCCGACGGAGGCATGGCCGGGCTGATGGAGTATTTCAAGAAGAACATGCGTTATCCCGAAGCGGCCAGGAAGGCAGGTACGCAGGGACGCGTTACGGTTCAGTTTATAGTGGATAAAGACGGAAGCATCAGCGGCGCGAGGGTGTTGCGCGGCGTCGACCCGGCACTCGATGCCGAAGCCATTCGCCTGGTGAACGCCATGCCCAAGTGGAAGCCGGGCATGCAGAAGGGGAAGGCGGTGACGGTGAAATATACCGTTCCTGTACTATTCAGGCTGGATGAGCTCGATGAGAAAGTCCGCCAAAAGAACCTGACCCTTATTATGAAAGGGACAAGTGCTGCCGACTATGCGGACGTGCTGATACTGGTGGACGGACGGGAGGTAACTCCTGAAATACTTCAGGCTCTCAATCCCGAGCGCATCCAGTCCTTCAGCGTACTGAAGGAGCCCTCCGATATTATAGCGAAGTACACGACGGACAAGAGCAAGAAGAGCGTCATGCTGGTCACGTTGAAGAAGGACGAGTCGAAACCCTTGGCAGGCACAGTGTCCACCATCCGCGTGTCGGACAGCGCCCGGAAGGCGCAGGTGGTGATTGACGGCAAAATGGCAGACGAGGCTACCTTTAAGTCCTTGTCGTCTGACCAGATTGAATCCATTATTGTGTTGAAGCCTGAGACGGCTACGGCTCTCTTTGGCGAGGAGGGCAAAGACGGCATTCTCTACATCTTCACCAAATCTGCTGCCGGCGTGAAGGACGGCGAAGTGAAAGTCCGTGGCCTGGTATTGGACCCGCAGGGCGAGCCCGTCATCGGCGCTTCGATTCTGATTGAAGGGACGGACAAAGGCACCGTGACCGATGTGGACGGCATGTTCTCGTTGCCTGCTCCCGGCGATGCCACATTCAAGGTGACCTATATCGGCATGAAGGAGGCCAGCGTGAAGGTTCAGCCCATCGTGCTGGTGCGGCTGGAGGCGGAGTGATGACAGCGGTAAGTGGTAAGCGGTAAGTGGTAAGCGGTAAGTGGTTAGCGGTAAGTGGTTAGCGGTTAGCTATTAGCGGTAAGTGGTTAACGGTTAGCAAGACTATCGGCTTAACTCCTTAACTTCTTAACTCCTCATCTCCTCATCTCCTTAATTCCTTAATTCCCAATGAAACTACACTCTCTCTTATTGACTCTGACACTGATGCTTGTCGGGGCGGGGCTGGTCTCCGCCCAGACGGCACAGCGGACTACGTGGTACGTGGTGGACGGCCTCTTCTTCGAGGGCATGCCGCCTACGATGGGCTACGGAAAGGCCGCCGGCATCTATGTACATACGGATGAGGCCGGGCACGAGGCTATCGAGCTCCGGTTGCGCCGCGGCGCCTCGCTGCCGGCCGACGTGAAACCTTATGCCACCCCCTCTGACTCCGTGCCGGGCTACGAAGCCTTGCAGATGAGCATCCGCGGCGGCGAGGGAAAACGTCTGCCCCTGTCGGCCTTGGAGACCCTGAAGCCCGACGAGTGGATAGGCAAACCCTTCCCCGAATTCTGCGTGAGGGACACCACGGGGCGCGAGTGGACGCGCGCCGACATCGCAGGCCGTCCGCTGGTCTTGAACTTCTGGTACACGGGCTGCGGGCCCTGCCTGCGCGAGATGCCCGTACTGGCCTCGTGGACGGTGAAGCATCCGCAGGCCCTTTACCTGGCCACGACGTTCGACCCTCTGCGCTCCGTCTCGCGCGTGGTGCAGAAGCGCGGCTTCACCTTCGTCCACATCGTCGACGAGATGTTCTTCTTCAAGCTGTTCGGCGTCAACGGCATGCCCGTCACCATCCTGGTGGACAGCCGCGGCGTCATCCGCTGCATGGAGCAGGGCAGCAGCCCCGTGAAGCTTCGGTATCTGGAGGACAGGCTGGCGGAGCTGTGTCTGTCAAAGTGACACTTTGATTTCCCAAGCCCGCGAGAATCGCTTGTTTCGGACGCGAGGCGGGCTTGGTGGAAAAAAACGGAGCGCAAACGACCTATCCATCTTACACATAGCAGGATAGCGAAATCCTTACATTTGAAATAGAACGGAAACCGCCTCCGGAAGCGGCAAAAACGGAGGCGGAAGCTTCCCGACAGGCTCTTCGGAATGGATTTTTGTCTGCTTTCTTTACCTGACAAGCCTTTTTGCACCTTCCCGCAAGCAATCCGGAGGCGGGAAACAAGCATTGTCCGCACTCGGAGCAAGCATTGTCCGCGTTCGGAACAAGCATTCCGGAACCGTAATGCAAGCGTCCCGCCCCCGTTTTCCTTCCTTTTTTCCCTCTTTCTCCTTCCCGTTTGGCGATTATGCAGAAAGTGTGTGTCGGCGGAATGTGGTAATTGCTTTCATTATGTTCTTCTATTTTGTTTTCGGCTGACACTCTGTAAGGTACTGCCTGTCGTTCACATGGTATTCTGATGAATTGCTTGTCGGCATCAGACAAAGAAGGGGGCGTGTCAGCCTTTACATGTTCCGCCTATTCTCCAACCGGCGTTTCATTCTTTACTTAAGTTTCGGATTTAATATTTCTCTGGTAGTTAAGTAGTTAAGAAGTTAAGGAGTTAAGCCAATACATTGTGAGCTGTTTGTTTTTCTATTGGCTTTGGCGATAACTCCTTCTAAGTCCTTTAACTCCTGCAAGTTTGGCTTCGCCGATTTTCAATTCGGTAAAACCGAAACTTAAATTCTTCATCGCAGATTACATACCTTGTAGAGGGTGTGTCAAAACAAAGGCATCTGCAACTCTCCTCCTTCAGGAAGGAGGAGTACCCGAAGGGGGAGGTGGCAGGGAAAATATAAAGTGTTGGTATACAGTATGCCGTAAGGCCTACCACCCCGCCCGTTGGGCACCCCTCCTTCCTGAAGGAGGGGAGTCAGATACCTTCACTTAGTTTCTGCACGCCCTCCCGTCGTTTCTTCGTATATGTATATAAGGCGGACGCACCGTGGTGCGTCCCTACGACGTAAATCGAGAAACAAAGCTGTGTGGTTGTTGGTACGTGGATTGTGCGGATTCATGCGGACTGTTATCGTTTACGTTTGTTCACGTGGGCGTAGTCCGTGTAGGGGCGGGGTCGGCCCGCCCTGTGTGCGACAAGGGAGAATGATGTATGCGGATTGTAGGGACGCACCACGGTGCGTCCGCTCTCATCCACCCGCTTTGTTTTTTGGCAGGAATTACGTGGATAACACGAAGAATACCAATAACTCAAGTTTCGAGTTTGCCGGATTGAAAATCGGCGAAGCCAAACTTGCAGAGGTTAAAGGAGTTATCGCCCATCAGGATGGGCTTAGGAGTTAAAGTCCAATAGAAGGCGGGGCAGATTTTCATCTAATCCTCCTTAAGACCGTATTTCGCGCCGTAAATCCGCAGCGCTTCATGGACTTCCTTCTCTCCTAATACTTCTATCATCTCCTGAAGCTCGTATTCCCGGTTGTTCCCTTCAAGTGCGGCAAGGCACATGACGCGCGACTCCATATCGCGGTATTCGGGCAAATCGAGGAAGATACCCCTCGTAAGCTGACCACGCAGCTTCCATGCCGTTACAGGCTGCCGGAACGAGGTTGCGCCGTAGAACATGCAGGTCATGTCTTTGACCTTCGACACGTCCCAGCGGTCGAGCGGCTGGTTGAAACTCGTCGCGTCGTCGAACATCTGCACCATATTCTCCACGCTCGATACGTTCCAATCGTTCAACGACTGGTTGAAGCCCGCGGCTTTGCAGAACATCTTGTTCATGTCCTTCACCTTCGAGACGTTCCAGCGTTCAATCGGCTGGTTGAAACTGTACGCCCAGGCGAACATGGAATCCATGCAACGGACGTTCGAGACATCCCAAAGCTCAAGCGGCTGGTTGAAGGCAGGGGCTTCGCAAAACATGTACGACATATCCTCCACCTTTGAGACGTCCCAGTCTCCTATGGGATGGTTGAAGTATTTCGCCACGCAAAACATGCCCTTCATTGTGGTCACGTTCGAGGTGTCCCACGTTTCAAGGCCGTCGAAGTTTTTGCGCGTTGAGTCTTTAAAAAGCTCCGTCATGTCCGTTATCAGCGAAGTGTCGATGTCGCCGAGGTGAATGCTCTTGTCGCTCACCAGTTCCTTCAGTTCCTGCAATGAACAGGGCTTGTATGTTTTAGCCATAATTGCTTATTAATATTTTGTCAATGCCAATTTGGGACAGTGCACCATCGGTTAACTGAACAGTGTACCCATAAAGAGATGTCCAAAGGAATAAAAGAAAGCCGAATATATCAACAGAATGAACTGCATTTTGAGTTACTTTAACTCGAAAGGACTGTCCGTGTCTAAAGGTAAACGATTCCTTCATTTGACACATTCCCGTCTCTCTGGTGCAGAAGCCTGAAAACTCCGTTTCCCGCTTTGCGCTTCTCCCGATTTGCATTATCTTTTGATAAGATAGGATGCGGTTCGGCATAGCCAATCCGGAAAACTTTGTTTTCCATTTGTCTCTACACTCACCTTGTATTATCTTTGTCCTCCATGAACATAAACAATCGTTTGAACATGAAAAACATCCTGCTATTGACTGCTCTGCTGGCCGCCTGGCTGACGCCCGCGCTGGCTTGCACCTCGGCCGTGGCCGACGAACTTTCAGACGCTAACGTCAACGATTGGGTGGCAAGTCTGAAAACAAATCGGCCGGGAACTGCCTTCGTAGCGGCGGAGGACACGTTGCCGCCGGGCAAAGCCCGTGTTCCTCGGGAAGTGACGAACGGCCCGGACGGTTCGCCCGCCTTCGAGGTGGTGGAGCAGATGCCCGAATATTCAGACGGTGGTATGGAGGGGCTGATGAGGTATTTCAAGGAGGGCTTTGTATATCCCGTCGAATTGGATGGAATGGCTCTGGTGGGGCATATCGCTGTCCGGTTTGTTGTCCGGGAGGACGGTAGCATCAGCGATGCCAGGGTGTTGCACGGAGTCCATCCCTTGCTCGATGCCGAGGCTCTGCGCCTGGTGAACGCCATGCCCAAGTGGAAGCCGGGTATGCAGGATGGAAAGCCGGTGGCGGTGAGGTACACTGCGCCTGTCGTCTGGCAACATAGCAGGAATTATAAGTATTCTTCTGCCTACGTTCGGCTCGTCATTTCTGATACGGCTTCCTATTCGAAGGACCTGTTGATATTGGTGGACGGCAAGGACGTGTCTCCCGAAATCCTTCGGACCCTCAATCCCGACCGCATTCAGACTGTCTACGTACTGAATGAACCGTCCGCAGTGGCGAGGTACACGACGGACAAGAGCAAGAGAGGGGTGATGCTGGTCACGTTGAAGAAGTGAAACGGCTTCCCCGTCGGTTATTCGTATCTGTGTATGCAAGGCGGACGCACCGTGGTGCGTCCCTACGACGTTACCGGGGCAACCAATCTGTGCGGTTGTCGGTCGCGTTTGTTCACGGGGCGTAGTCCGTGTAGGGGCGGGGTCGGCCCGCCCGAAAGCATCCACACGTAGGGACGCACCACGGTGCGTCCGCCGGGTTGAGAGCGATGTCCCACAGTTGGCATCGTTTGAACGGACAATCGCGGTATATTATTGGAGGGGCGATGTGAAGCCGGTTGCTGAGCCTGCGAGTGTCAAGGCTGAAAGAGATTGGCCTCTTGTTAATTTTAGGCACGGAACTACATCCAATGTTTTTTTAGAGACATCAATGCCGACAAACCATTTCTTTTCCATATTTTTGCACCATTAAATATCTATAGGTTAACCATAAGTTGAACTCTCTAAATCCTTTATTAGGCCATCGACCTACAATTCTACTTGGGACGGTTCAACTGAAAAGAAAAGGAGGACTAGTTCCGCGCATAGGGCTTCTGCCTGGATTACACGTTAGGTCACCTCCTTTTCTTGGTTAACTTTTATTCACTACAAAGATAATATTTCAGCCTTTATTGTTCATAGTGCAAATCTAAAGGATTACGCGGAAATTCGTAGTCTAATCTTTTGATAAGATAGGATGCGGTTCGACATAGCCAATCCGGAAAACTTTGCTTTCCATTTGTCTCTACACTCACCTTGTACTATCTTTGTCCTCCATGAACATAAACAACCGTTTGAACATGAAAAATATCCTGCTATTGACTGCCCTGCTGGCCGCCTGGCTGACGCCCGCGCTGGCCTGTACTTCGGCCGTGGTGTCGGGCCGGGCCACTCCCGACGGCCGCCCCCTGTTGTGGAAACACCGCGATACGGACTTCCTGAAGAACCATGTAGAGTACGTCCGCGGCGAGCGGTACGACTTCATCGCCGTGGTGAACAGCGACGACTTCCGCCTGAAGCGCGAGGCTTGGATAGGCGCCAACGCGGCGGGTTTCGCGCTGATGAACACGCAGAGCTATAACCTGGTGGACGTGAAGGACGGCGAGGAGCGCGGCGAGGCCAACGGGCGCGCCATCTACCGTGCGCTGGAACTCTGTGCCACGGTGGACGACTTCCGCCATTACCTCGACACCCTCAGCAAGCCGAGCGGGATTGAGGCCAACTTCGGCGTGATAGACGCGCAGGGTGGGGCGGTGATGTTCGAGGTGGATTACTATACGTATAAGGAATTCGACGCCAACGACCCGGCGGTGGCGCCCGCGGGCTATGTGGCGCGTACCAATTTCTCTGTGTCGGGACAGTACGGGCCGGGCGCGGGCGTGGTACGCTACCAGGAGGCCGTGCGCGTGCTCGACGGGCTGGCCGGAGAGCAGGCCGTCACGCCCCGGAGCATCTTCAACGGCCTGTCCCGCTCGTTCCACAACTGTCTGCTGGGCATCGACTTGCGCCAACCGCCCTTCACGGGGCCGGAGGCTTCGGGCTGGTTTGCCGACCAGGACTTCATTCCCCGCAGCAGTACCTCCTGCTCCGTCGTGGTGCAGGGCGTCAAACCGGGCGAGGCTGCCGGGCTGACCACAATGTGGACCCTGCTGGGCTATCCGCCTACGGGCGTGGCTGTCCCCCTGTGGGTGGACGAGGCGTTGCCCCGCATGGTGGCGATGGACAAGACGCTGGGCACGTCGCCCCTCTCCGCCGCTTCCCTGCGGCTGAAGGACCGGGTGTTTTCACTGGACTGGGGTATGGGCAGTGAGCGTTACATGCACTGGTCTATCCTCTATAATGCCGAGGGCAACGGCTACATGCAGCGCCTGGCACCCGTAGAGGAAGAGAACTTCCGCCTGACGGAGCCTGTATTGGAAGGCTGGCGGCGCAAAGGGCAGACGGACAGGGAAGAGATGCAGGCACTGTACCGCAGGTTGGACAGGCCGGTGTTGTGGGAGAGTTGCGGAGATTAGGTCGGCCGTCAGTTCCTGTAATATCTTTCGTGCTAATAACGTTGTTAGTAATAAAGATATTTTCCCTGACGGATGATGTCAGCCTATTTGTGAACGGAGGTACGCCAGTATCTCCGTTTCCTGTTCGGGGTGGAACCAGCGGATGTCGGTGTCGCGTTTGAACCAGGTCATCTGCTTGCGGGAGTAGATACGGGAGTTTTGCTTGATTTTCTCCACGGCGAAGTCCAGTGTCCATTCGCCGTCCAGGTACTTGAAGAGTTCCTTGTAGCCCACGGTGTTCAGTGAATTGTAGTCCTTGTGCGGATAGACGCGGCGGGCTTCTTCCAGCAGGCCGTCGGCCATCATCTGGTCCACGCGGCGGTTGATGCGGTCGTAGAGTTCCTCACGGTCGCGGGTCAGGCCCACCTTGACGATGCGGAAGGGGCGCGGCTTGGTCTGCCGGGTGCGGAAGGAGGTGTAGGTTCGGCCCGTCATGTAACAGATTTCGAGGGCGTGGATGACGCGTTTGGGGTTTTTCGGGTCTACTATCTGATAGTATTCGGGGTCGAGCAGGCGGAGTTCGGCGCAGAGGCGGTCGAGGCCTTCTTCCTCGTAGCGGCGGAGCATGAGCGAGCGCGTCTCGTTGTCCACGGTGGGGATGTCGTCGATGCCCTTGCACACGGCATCCACGTACATCATGGAGCCGCCTGTCAGCACAACGACTTGCTTTTCCTTGAACAATTCGTCCAGCAGTTTCAGAACCTCGGCCTCGTACTGGGCGGCGCTGTAGTAGTCGGTCAGGCCCAATGTGCCCACCATGTAGTGCTTCACCCGCTGTAGCTGTTCGGGCGTGGGTGCTGCGGTACCAATCTTCAGGTCGGCATAGAGCTGGCGTGAGTCGGCCGACACGATGCACGTGTCGAATGCTTCGGCCAGTCGCAGGCTGAGTTCTGTCTTGCCTACGCCGGTGGGGCCTATGAGAACGAGGAGAGTCAATGGAAATGAAGAATGAAGAATGAAGAATGAAGAGTGAATAATGAAGAATTTGAGGCTATGGGACGAATTCTTCATTCATCCGCAAAGCGGAAATTCTTCATTCTTCATTTATTTAGTATCTGTCTTCGTCGTAGGGATTGCCGCCGCTGCCTTCGTCAAAGCCTTCGAAGCCGTCTTTGTCGAAGTCTTCCATGTCGAAGTCCTGGTCGCCGTAGAAGTTCTCGTCCAGGTCGAGGGCGGCGCTGTTCTTGGCCTCGAACTCATTGAAGTCAACAGTCTGTTTGGGCGCTTCGCCTTCGCTCTTGGTGCATTTGGCTCCCTTCATGTTCTTGCCGGTGATGATTTCGCTGAGTTCGATGAAGAAGCAGCGTTCGGTCATGTAGTCGAATACGTAGAGCAGCTTCTGCTTTTCGTCCTCCACCAGTTCGCTGATGGGTGTTTCCTTCATCACCCAGCTGTCTATTTCCGGATTGTCGTCCATCTCTTCCAGGGTTACTTCCTTCTCTTTTTCCCAGTCTTCGTCGCAGATGAAGAACGAGGTCATCTGGTCGTCGGTATATCCGGTAGCCTTCAGGATTGCTTCGTGGAAGTCGTAGAAGGTGGCTTCCGGGTCTATCTGTATTTCTCTGACGAAGTCGTCCGCCTCGTCGGAGATGATGGTAAATCTGTATATCATGGTTGCTTGTTATTTTCCTCCGGGGATGATGCCTCGGGTTGAGTTCTTGATGAATTCTACGATGTAAGTTATCTCAGGGGTCATTTCCATCTCCTCTTCAATCTTCTTCAGGGCGTCCGTGGTGTTCAGGCCGCTCTGGTAGATGATGCGGTAGGCGTTGTGGATGGACTCGATGGTTTCGTTGGAGAAACCGCGGCGGCGCAGGCCCACAATGTTGAGGCCGGCGTAGCAGATGGGCTCGCGTCCGGCAATGATGTAAGGAGGTATGTCTTTGCTGAAGCGGCATCCGCCCTGTATCATGCCATATCCGCCCACGCGGCAGAACTGGTGCATCAGTACGTTGGCGCTGATGATGGAGTTGTCGTCGATGACGATTTCACCGGCCATCTTGGTGGAGTTGCCTATGATGCATCCGTTGCCGATGGTAGCGTCATGTGCCACGTGTACCCCTTCCATCAGCAGGTTGTTGCTGCCCACGATGGTACGGCCTTTGGCGGCTGTGCCACGGTTGATGGTTACATTCTCGCGGATGGTGTTGTTGTCGCCAATTTCGGCAGTTGACTCTTCGCCCCTGAACTTCAGGTCCTGGGGAATGGCACCGATGACTGCGCCGGGGAAGATGGTGTTTCCGTTGCCGATGCGGCTGCCGTACAGAATGTTGGCATTGGCCATAATCCTGTTGTTGTCGCCGATGACCACATTCTTGTCAATGAAGACAAAGGGGGCAATTTCCACATTCTCGCCTATTTTCGCTTCGGGATGGATGTATGCTAAGGGACTGATCATAATATGAATGAAGAATTAAGAATGAAGAATGAAGAATTCAGAGGCTGCGCAGCGGAATGCGTCCCAAGGAAATTCTTCATTCTTCATTCTTCATTATTAATTTATTTGTTCTTTACTATCTGTGCCATGAACTCGGCTTCGCACACCACCTTTTCGCCGACGAAGATATAGCCTTTCATGGTGGATACACCGCGGCGGATGGGGGCCATCAGCTCTACGCGGAATATCAGCGTGTCGCCGGGCACCACTTTTTGGCGGAACTTTACGCCGTCTATCTTCATGAAATAGGTGGAGTAGCGTTCGGGCTCGTCGACGGAGTTGAGTACCAGCAGGCCGCCCGTCTGGGCCATGGCTTCTATCTGCAGTACACCCGGCATCACCGGTTCCTGCGGGAAGTGGCCTTGGAAGAAGGGCTCGTTGGAGGTGACGTTCTTTACGCCCACGATGTAGTTGGCGCCTATTTCGATAACCTTGTCCACCAGCTGCATGGGGTAGCGGTGGGGCAGGAGTTCGCGGATGCGGTTCACGTCCATGATGGGAGCGCGGTTGCAGTCGTAGGTCGGTGCCTGAATCTCGTGCAGGCGGATTTCCTTGCGCATCTGGCGGGCAAACTTGTTGTTGATGGTGTGGCCCGGACGGGTAGCGATGATACGTCCCTTGATGGGTTTGCCTATCAGGGCCATGTCGCCGATGACGTCGAGCAGCTTGTGGCGGGCACATTCGTTGGGCCATACCAGCGGCTTGTGGTTGATGTAGCCCAGGTGCTTGGCGTCCATGTGGGGTACGCCCATCACGTCGGCCAGTTTGTCGAAGTTCTCCTGCGACATCTCGCGTTCGTAGATGACAATGGCGTTGTCCAGGTCGCCTCCCTTGATGAGGCCTGCCTGGAGCAGGGGTTCGATTTCACGCACAAAGACGAAGGTGCGGCTGGCGGCCACTTCGTCCTTGAACTTGCCCATGTCTTCCAGTGTGGCAAACTGGTTGGGGAGTATGTTGGAATCGTATGAAACCAGAACGTTCAGGCTGAAGCTCTCGTCGGGCAGGACGATGATGGACGAGCCCGTCTTTTCGTCGCGGAACTCTATCTTGGACTTGATGATATAGAAATCCTTTACGGCATTCTGCTCCACGGTGCCCACCCGTTCTATTTCGTTGACATAATATTGGGCGCTGCCGTCCAGTATGGGGAACTCGGGTCCGTCCACCTGGATGAGACAATTGTCTATCCCCAGGGCGTAGAGGGCGGCCATTCCATGTTCGATGGTGCTTACCTTGACACCGTTCTTGGACAGCACGGTGCCACGGGTCGTTTCTGTCACGTTGTCTGCCACGGCTTCGATAACAGGTTGCCCCTCCAAGTCGGTACGTTGGATTTTATACCCGTGATTGTCCGGGGCAGGATTGAAAGTAACG
Organism: uncultured Bacteroides sp.; assembly: GCF_949298305.1. GTDB lineage: Bacteria > Bacteroidota > Bacteroidia > Bacteroidales > Bacteroidaceae > Bacteroides. The sequence continues at coordinate 42,547 of NZ_CASFWU010000027.1, forward strand.
GTCAGATTAAGTCCCGTATGAAGACCTTTTCCACTGAGTGAAAAGCTTTCTTTCAGAGTCTTTTGTTTCAACATTTGTTACTTGTTTATTTGTTGTTTCAATTCGTTCAGTTCCTTGCGGAGCGCGTTTAGTTCCATGTACATGTCAGGCAATTTGCGGAAGACAGCCTGTGACTTGAAGTAGGGCTTCTGTTCCATGGGCGGCGTACCTATCAGCTGGCTGCCCTCCTTCAGGCTGCCGGGTACGCCCGACTGTGCGCCGAGGTTTACCTTATTGCCAATATGTATATGTCCTGCTATGCCTACCTGACCACCGAACATGCACCATTCGCCCACCTTCGTAGAGCCGGCAATGCCCACTTGGGCTGCCATCACTGTGTGCGAACCGATTTCGTCGTTGTGGGCTATCTGTACCAGATTGTCCAACTTGACGCCGCTGTGTACGACGGTGGCTCCCATGGTGGCACGGTCTACGCATGTGTTGGCGCCTATCTCTACATTGTCCTCCAGAATGGTGATGCCTATCTGGGGAATCTTTTCATAGCCTTCGGGGGTGGGGGCAAAGCCGAAACCGTCGGCACCGATGACGCATCCGGCGTGCAGGATGCAGCTGTTGCCCACGCGGCAGTCGTGATAGACGGTGACGTTGGCATACAGGATGCAGTTGTCGCCCACTTTGGCGCCGCTTCCTACGGTGACGTGCGGGTGAATGACAGTATTGTCTCCGATGACCGCATGGTCTTCAATGCAGGCGAAGGGAGCGATGTAGACATCTTTGCCAATGCGGGCTGTTTCGGCCACGTATGCCTGCGGTGAGATGCCTGTGTGCTTGGGCTTGCTCTGCTCGTAGAGGGTGAGCAGTTTGGCGAGGCTTTCGTAGGCGTTGTCCACTTTGATCAGGGTGGCCTTCACTTCGTGCTCGGGCTCGAAGTCTTTGTTTACCAGAATGATGCTGGCCTTTGACTCATAGATGTAGGGAGTGTATTTGGGATTGGACAAGAAGGATATGGCACCGGGAATCCCTTCTTCGATTTTGGCGAAGGTGTGTACGGTTGCGTTCTCGTCTCCTACAATCTCTCCTTGTATGTAGGCCGCTATTTGTTTGGCTGAAAATTCCATGTTTTTTCTCGCTAAATGGTTTTCAAAACACAAATAACGGACTTTTTTTTTATATTTCCTTGTTCTTGGATGAATATTTTATACTTACGCGTGAGACCGGTAGTAGCATAAGTAGTATTTTTTTACCTTCTTGGACAGCAACGAGATGTTGAGCATGTCCGACGCATCGGCGATGTTGCGGATGGTGTCGTCCTTGTAGACAATGTCTATGCTGTCGTCGGCTGGGTTGTACATGTTTTTTTCGATGCTGGGGGTGGAGACAAAGTATCGGGCTTCTTCGGGCGAGATGTCCAGCCGACGGCTGATTTGCAGGGCCAGTTCCTTCTTCCTGTCCTCGCTGACGGGCTCGGTGGAGATTTCCACCTTGAAGAGACGGCGCTCCGTCATGCCCCGGCTCAGGGTGGAGAGCACCTTGTCCCGATGGTCGCACCATACCTTGAGTGACGTCCAGATGTCGTTGTCGTCCAGTCGGATGAATTGCTCCAGACACTCGGAGTCGGCATAGAAGCGTGTACGGTCGACATCGTTGTAGAGGAAGAAGCGCAGGGCAGGCGAGGCAAAGAGGTCTTCGCCCGCGGCGGCCAGTTCCTTGGCACGCAGCAGAGTGGCGATAAGCATCCGTTCGTAGGCCACGGAGGCCTTGTGCAGGTACACCTGCCAGTACATCAGGCGGCGGGCCATGAGGAAATTCTC
>NZ_CASFWU010000028.1 GCF_949298305.1 uncultured Bacteroides sp.
ACTACGCCATAAGCCAACAGGAGCCCAGCGAATACTGCATTGACATAAACGGTGAAGCCGTCGGCAACATCAGTTTCATGCGGGGAACAGACGTGGAGCGCTTCAATGCCGAAGTCGGTTATTGGTTGGCAGAACCCTTCTGGAACCAAGGCATTGCCAGCCAAGCTCTGCACGAAGCCTTGCACCATTATTGTGCTGCGACAGGCGTTGTCCGCATCTTTGCCAATGTGTATGAAAACAACACCGCCTCCATGCGGGTACTCGAAAAGTCAGGTTTCCTTAAAGTAGGTATTTTTCACAAAGCCTGCTTCAAGAACGGTTGCTTTGTAGACGCCCACTATTTTGAACTGCTGAAAGAAGACTTTCTATGAACATCCAACTCATCACCACCGACAAGAAACGCTTCCTCTCCCTCCTGCTGCTTGCCGACGAGCAGGAGTCAATGATCGACCGCTACCTGGAGCGGGGAGATTTGTTCGTCATGTCCGACGCTGAAGCAATCCTCATCTCCGTAGCCGTTGTGACGGACGAGGGAAACGGAGTCCGCGAACTGAAGAACCTGGCCGTTGCACCTGCCTGCCAGCGCAAAGGGTATGGCCGGCAGATGGTGGAATACCTTTGCCGATACTATGCCGACGTATGCCACACACTACTCGTCGGTACGGGCGAAAGCAGGCAGACTCTCAGCTTTTACGAAAGCTGTGGCTTTACTTATTCGCATACCGTCGCCGACTTCTTCACCCGCAATTACGACCATCCGATTGTGGAAGACGGGAAGGTACTGAAAGATATGATTTACTTGCGGAAAAGCCTGATTGAACTTCGCAACCTTTCCCTTTCTGAACGCACCGACGACCTTATACATACTTTAACCGGATTATGGGATGCATCGATACGGGCAAGTCACCATTTCCTGACCGAGAAAGACATCCTGCAGCTCACCCCGTTTGTAGATGAAGCCATCCGAGGCATTACTTCCTTAATTGTATCGTATCAAGGCAGCCTACCGGTTGCTTTTCTGGGCATCGAAGGAGAGAAAATAGAAATGCTATTCGTTTCTCCAAACTGTTTCGGGAAAGGAATAGGTAAACAGCTTGTCCGCACAGCTATCGAACATTATCACATACGCTATGTAGACGTGAACGAGCAGAATCCCCAAGCCGAAGGTTTCTACCGACATCTGGGTTTCCACACCTTTGAGCGAACCGAAACCGACGAACAAGGCAATCCGTTTCCTATCCTGAAAATGAAACTCGAAACAAGCGACAGCAATTTTATAGCTACCGAATGACATCTGCCCCAAGAAATTTTTTACATTTGCAGGCGGAAGAAGTAATTCATCCACGACATATTAAGTAAATATCATCTTATGGAACTATCAGACTGGTTCAAAGGATTTGAAAAAGGAATTGCCCGCCTATCATCCGAACAAAGAGAAGCCTTCTTTTCGGAATGTGGCAATAATTGCGTGAAAGGCTATGTTTCCACTCCTCTACTGTGCGAGTGTTCCAAACAAAGCATCCTCTACGTCTTACGATCGTTATGGAAAAACAAAACGTTTCGAGTAACAATTTGCGAATCTATTCTACGAGGAAATCAGCATTGCGTCATGCAAATTGAAGCTAAAGACAATGGAAATACGTAATCTGTTACAAGCAAAATCGAGGAGAGAGCTACGCGAATGGCTTATGCAAAACCACAACAAGGAAACAGAATGCTGGGTGGTAGTGAAACGCGGAAGACCTACAGATGATGAAACCTTCTGGTATATTGATGCTGTAGAAGAAGCTTTATGCTTCGGTTGGATAGACAGCACAACCAAGAAGATATCTGAGGACATAACGGCTCAGCGACTTTGTCCCAGAACTCCCCGAAGCAATTGGTCGGAACTCAACAAAGAAAGATGTCGCAGAATGGAACGCCTTGGACTGATGACCGATGCAGGAAAAGCTGTTCTGCCGGACATGTCGCCTCAAGGCTTTAGCATAGACAAGGATATTTTGCAGAAGTTGAAATCCGACCCAGTGGTATGGTACAACTTCTGTCTGTTTCCGGATTTATATAAACGCGTAAGAATAGATACCATTCAAATAAAACGGCGCCAACCGAAACTTTTTGAAAGCCGCTTAAACAAGTTCATAGAGAATACCCGGAAAGGGTTGCTTTATGGAGAATGGAATGATAACGGAAGGCTAACCACGCCCCACCCCACAAAGAATCCCTAACCGAAAGAAACAATGAAACAGACCGGACAATCGACATTCGAGAAAGTATACCAGATGCCTCTTGGCAAAGTCTATCCGCTACTGGTGAACAAAGCCACTCGGAAAGGACGCACCCGCGAAGAAGTAGACGAGATAATCTGCTGGCTGACCGGGTACAGCCCCCAACAGTTGGAGGAACTGTTGAACCAGCCCACCACTTACGGCGACTTCTTCCGCAACGCCCCGGCTCCCAACCCTGCCCGCAAACTGATAAAAGGAAGCATCTGCGGCATCCGTGTAGAAGAGATTCAGGAACCGCTGATGCAGGAAATACGCTACCTTGACAAGCTGGTGGACGAACTGGCCAAAGGGAAAACGATGGAAAAAATTCTCAGAAGATGAGTAAAAAAACATAAGTCATGCCCTACTATCCCCTCAGATTACCCTCCACTTCCATCGTCTGCATCTGTTTCTTGGTGACACCGAACCGCTTGCCGTACCCCGTCCAATAGACATCAGCAGCCAAACGGAACAGGAATTTGGGTAGTGGCATCGTGGCGCGCAAGGTGCGGTAACTGCCGCTTGCCACAGACCGTGCCAGACTACGGATGCTTCTCTTTGCCACATACTTGAACGGAGTGTCAAGAATGGCCTCTCCGCCGCCCAGCATCAGGACGGACCCCACGACATAGCCATTGCGACGGCAAAAAAGTTTCATCATACGGACAGCAACCTCGTTCTGCTCCGGCTCCAGGAAGCCACAGTTTATCAAGATGGAAACCACAGGCTTGCAGACAGGCGGACAGGCTTCCAACGTCTTCAGAAAGTTCAGGAAAACAGCGGGCAAAGCATCGGCATAAAGCGGGAAAACAAACAACACATCGGTATATTCGCCCAGCATGGTACACAAATCCTTATGGTTATTCTTAGTTATGTTGCGGTAATCCGTCTCCGCCGGACAATGACGTGCAAAAATCTCCGCATACCGCTTTGAATTGGACTTCGGAGCCCGGGGGCTGCCGTTCAATATCAGAATTTTTCCCATTTCTGCAATACATTTCTAACCATATCGTCGACCAGGGACTCGGTTGTAAACACAATCTCATAACTCTCAAAACTCATGTTGCGGGCGTTACGCGCAACAAGTTGCCTGAAAATATCGCATTCCTCCTCGTCCCCGGCACCATAGACAAGGAGGGTTGCCCGTTTGGGGACGACAGACCGCTGCACATGGTGGGTCTCACCACAATGAATACGGATAAACGCCTGCTGCACGGGAATGGCACGCTCAAGCATGGTCTTCATCACGGTGTCGTAACCACCGTATCTCAACCGGCTGACGTAAAGCACGACGTCGCTCGCCGCCATGCAGGAATATACACGGGGAGCATCGTCACGAATTACACAACGGCCAGGTGTTCGGGTCCAACAGCCGAAGCAGCCCATACAACCGGCAATTTTCAAGGAAGACAGGTCAAAATAACAGATTTCACTTTTAGAGCCGACACGTATATCCAGTCGTTTGTCGCTTAAAATCAGTTTCATAAATTGGCTTGTATATTATATCAATAAACAACAGTCCGCCAGCTTTTGTTCAACAGCCTTCCGAAAAAAACGTTTATACCGCCCTTCCGGCATCCGGTACTATTCTCCAACAACAGTGGTCCACACAAAAGAGAATATGCAAAAAGAAAGAATAAACAGACAGAAACAAGCAAAAAGAAAGAATAAACAGATTTAAGATAACATAGCTATTCTCAAAAAACAAAGAAATAGAGAGAAAAAACGAAAGAAAATCATGCTTCACGCGGCTACAATGCTTGCATTAAGCCGCCACAATGCTTGTATTAAGCCGCCACAATGCTTGCTAACCACTGCCGGATGCTTGTCCGGAAGGCCGAAACAGCTTGTTTGGCGGATGAAAAGTACATGTTTATGCTTCTAAAGTGGCTTTTTAGCCCGGCAAACACCCATATTCTCCCATCCGGACAGTTATTCAAGCCGTTTTTTCTTCTATTTCAAATGTAAACATTTCGCTATCATTCTGGTTATAAACAGGAAAGGCTTCACCTGCTTCGATTTTTCGCACCGGCCTTTCCTTCTGTCCGAAATACGCGGTTCTCAAGCATTTGAAAAATCAAAATGTCAAATTGACACATATTTCCCGATTCCCCCTCACAAGGAACAATGTTTCGTTTTCGACTCAAACAGGTTGTTCTTTTCCAACCCTAAAATGAAAAATAATATGAACTTTGCAGAGTTTTATGAGAAGAATAGATTATGAGTAAATTTACGTCCAGACGTTACTTGCTGTTTGTCGTCTCTCTGTTCGTCAACGCATTCGGCATTGCCTTCATCACCAAAGCCATGCTGGGAACATCGCCCATCACAAGCGTTACCTATGTACTCAGCATGTTCACCCCTTACAGCATGGGTGTATGGACCATCCTGCTGAACCTGTTGTTCGTGATTCTTGAACCACTGTTCATGACCCGCCAGGAACTGAAGGCCGACTGGCGCATGTACGCACTTCAAATTCCCATAGCTTGCTGCTTCGGCCTCTTCATCGACTTTTCCATGTTCACACTTGCCTGGCTGCATCCGTCGGCTTATGCCACCCAGATCATCGGCCTGTTGGCAGGCTGCGTCATTCTGGCATTGGGAATCGCTTTGGAGGTCAAGGTAAATGTCGCCATGATGGCGGGCGAATACCTGGTGAACGTCATCACCCACAGGTTTCACAAAGAATTCGGCTATGTAAAGCTGGGTTTTGACATGACCCTGCTTGCCATAGCCTGCACACTGTCACTCGTCTTCCTCTCAGGGATTCACGGCGTGCGCGAGGGTACGGTAGCAGCAGCCTTGCTGGTAGGCCCCATCGTCCACTTCGTCAGTCCCTATTACCGTGTCTTCGACCGCTGGATGAGCAATCCCGCCCATGCAACGGAGGCTGTAATGAGACCACGACAAATAAAGAAACCGTAGCGTTACGGAATACCCCCCCCAATTTATCTTTGTGATATTACCGACTGCTTACGGAACACCAAACAATCTGCAAGGAAATAGTTGAAAAGACCGGAGATAAGCAAAGCCACTAGATTGCAATACACCACATCCCACCCGAATATCTTTTCAAAAATCAGCAGAAAAAGCATCTTGATAAGAAAACCTACTATCGAAGATGCGTTGAAAATCAAGAAACGAATCCAAAAGTCTCCGGAATTCTTATTATGAATTCGTTTCCTCCAAATCCAACAATACGACCATAGGAAGTTGCTCATTACGGCAAATTCAAACGAAATTATCGGTGAGACTACATACGCCCCCCAATAAGAGGTAAACAGAAAGGTAGAACAGAGCCACAGCACAAGAGTATCAACTCCTGTGCCGAACAAACGACTTGCAACGAATTCTATATAAGTACGCAAAGCTAAAAAGATTTATCCGTGTTATTCTTTAATTCCGCTTGTCTTGTGGATTATAGGGTTTCAAAGGGTCACGTTTGGACAGGATACGACGATCTTTCACAAACTGAGAAAGCCATGCCACAAACAAGAATACGGCAATGAACGCTCCTCCCAAATCGTATACTCCCAACTGCTGCCCATAAAACTCACAATGCCACTCACGCCAAGGCGTATAAATGTACAACGTGTTGATAATGATAATCACCAGACGGAATTCGGTAGGTCCGAAACAGCCATAAGTCAGACGGAATTCATCTTTAAGGATAGTACAAACGTATGTATAAATGGAAAGCACCAAATAGCCCGCCAATACCAGCAACGCAATGTTCAGTTTAAACATAGGAGAAAGACCTGCACCAATGCACATGATACAAATCGTTATCGCATCCAGGCTGTGGTCAATGAAGAAACCATATACAGGTCTTTGCGTATTGCGTACACGAGCAAGTGTTCCATCCAAACTGTCACCATACCAGTTGACAACCAAGCCAAACGATGAAAGCCATAAGAACCTAACGTCACGATTAGCAAGCACAAAACCCAGTGCACAAATAACAGCACCTATCACACCCACATAAGTTAAGAAGTCAGAAGTTACCCATCGGGGTTGCCTTTGCGCAAGCCATACAAGTATCTTCTTTTCAGCAGCATTTAGAATAGATGTCTGTATTCTATTCGATGTTTCTTTTCCCATATTGTTTTCTCTAAAATCGTGGCAAAGTTACTGCTTTCCTTTGGAAATAGCATATAAATCTTCATATTTTTGAAACATCCAGACCACTTTATTTGTTATTACCGCTTATGCCATTACACATTATCAGGCAGTCCAGCGAACCTGTCTACCGGCAAGGCCTTCTACTCGTTCCTGCACACATAAACAAGTTGAAGCATTACCGAACAATTATCTTTCTGCTATATAACACAAGTGCAAAGAATGAATTACGAAAAGAAATCGCTATATTTCGCCACGTTTAACCTTTTAATACCTGACAATATGATTATCGGAGTACCCAAAGAAATCAAAAACAACGAAAACCGGGTGGGCATGACCCCATCGGGAGTGGCCGAACTGGTAAAGCGAGGACATACGGTGTACGTACAACACACGGCCGGAGTGAACAGCGGCTTCGCCGACGAAGACTATGAAAAAGCCGGCGCACAGATACTGCCCACCATTGAAGAGACCTATGCCGCGGCAGAAATGATTGTCAAGGTGAAGGAACCCATCGCTCCGGAATACCGGCTGATACGTAGGGGACAGGTGGTGTTCACCTACTTCCACTTTGCAGCCGACCGCGAACTGACGATGGCCATGATAGAGAGTGGCGGCGTATGCCTGGCCTACGAGACCGTGGAACTTCCCGACCGCTCGCTGCCCCTGCTCATCCCCATGAGCGAAGTGGCCGGACGCATGGCCGTGCAGGAAGGCGCCCGCTTTCTGGAGAGGCCCAATGGTGGCAAGGGCGTGCTGTTGGGAGGAGTACCCGGAGTGAAACCGGCCAAAGTGCTCATACTGGGAGGAGGTGTCGTGGGAAGCAACGCCGCACAGATGGCTGCCGGCATGGGAGCCGACGTGACCATTGCCGACATCAACCTGGCCCGCCTGCGCTACCTGAGCGAGACCCTGCCCAAAAACGTGAAGACCCTCTACGCGTCCGAAGTCAGGCTGAAGAAAGAACTGCCCGATGTAGACCTGGTCATCGGCTCCGTACTGATACCCGGCGACAAGACACCGCACCTCATCACCCGCGAAATGCTGAAAATGATGCAGCCAGGCACCGTGCTGGTGGACGTGGCCATCGACCAAGGCGGATGTTTCGAGACCTCACATCCCACAACCCACAGTGAACCGACGTATACGGTGGACGGCATCATACACTACGCAGTGGCCAACATACCCGGGGCCGTCCCCAACACCTCCACACTGGCCCTGACCAACGCCACCCTGCCCTACACCATCGCCCTTGCCGGAAAAGGCTGGAAGCAGGCCTGCAAAGATAATCCCGCACTGGCTGCCGGACTGAACATTGCGGAAGGCAAAGTGGTGTACAAGGCCGTGGCCGATGTCTTCGGACTGCCCTACGAACCGGCCGACCTCTAAACTCTCCGACTCCATAAACCGCCCTCCCGGCACAAGCCGACAGGGCGGTTAACTTTTCAGCTTAAGTGATGTCATCCCGGGCAACAGAACCAAGGCATTAATATGTACGGTACATCGAAAACCGATAATCAAATAAGAATGGCATTTGACAAAGTGTCCATGCAAGTAGGAGCAGTTCCCGGGAACTGTCTACTGTTATAGATTATCAAACGAAAAAAACATCCAGTTAAATCAGAAGAAGATACAAAGTAGTACTGCAACAGTCAATGCAGTTGGAATGCTTGGTTCTTGCACTTCTCTTCGGCAACGGGGTGCCACCCTGGTGAGCGATAACTCTTTTTACTCCTCTAACTCCTGCAAGTTTCGTATGCTAATTACAATCGGTCTGTGCAGGGGATACCGGCTCTACCTGATCGACATCGTACCAGGGGGCACAAGGTTCGGAGCTCATCTCAAACTCGAGGGTGCCTCCACTCGTCAGCTGCTCGTGCGTAATGTAGCTTCTGCCGTAAGGCCGACCGTTCCACTTCACAGAGCGGATGTAACAGTTTTCGGAGCTGACGTCCGGAGCCGATATCCTGAACTCACGGCCTCCTGGCATGTGCAGCCTGACCTCGGGATAGAGCGGGGTACCTATCTCGTATTCGCCGCCAACGGGATTCACCGGATAGAAGCCCATCGCACTGAACACATACCAGGCAGACATCTGTCCACAGTCTTCGTTACCGCAGAGTCCAGCCGGTTTGTTGGCATAGAGTTCGCGCATCACACGTGCCGCATAGTGCTGGGTCTTCCAAGGCTGCCCGGCAGCATTGAACAGGTAGATGACATGATGGCTCGGCTCATTGCCGTGTACGTACTGGCCTATCATGCCCGTACTGAAGATAGGCAGCTCGTCCTCCTCAGCAGGGGTATAAGTGAACATGCTGTCCAGTTTCTGCGCGAAGCGCTCCCGGCCACCAAGCAGGTTCATCAACCCGCCAACATCGTGCTGCACTGACCAGAGGTACTGCCAACCGTTGCTTTCGCAGATGTGCGGGGTGTAGTCGTCCGGCGAGAAACCGGGCAGGAACTGTCCCTTATCGTCGCGGGGCTGCATGAAGGAGATGGCCGGATTGTAGACGTTGCGGTAGTTTAGGGAGCGTCTGTAGAACTCGGCAGCGATCTGCGTTTTCCCCATCTTTTCCGCCATGCGGGCAATGCAGTAGTCGTCGAAGGCGTACTCCAGCGTTTTGGAGAGCGACCAGTTGTCTGCATTGTAAGGGTCTGCCACGTTGTAGGGAACATATCCGTAGCGTCTGTAGAGTCCTATTCCACGATAGGCATCAAGACAGGCGGTGGTTACGCAGGCCTCCAGTGCCTTTTCGGGGTCGAAGTCCCCTATCCCTTTCAGGTAGGCATCTGCAATGACCGCCACCGCATGGTAACCAATCATCATGTCTGTCTCGCTGCCATGAAGATTCCAGACGGGAAGGCGCCCGTTCTGCTCGTAAAAGGCCAGGAGGGATTTCACCATGTCGTTCACCCGCTCCGGCTGGACAAGGGTGTAAAGCGGATGCGCTGCCCGGTAGGTATCCCACAACGAGAAGGTGCCGTAATGAGTCCATCCATTGGCACGGTGCGTCTGCCTGTCGGGGCCGTAATAGGCACCGTCCACGTCGCAATAGATGGTAGGGGCCAGCATGGAGTGATAGAGCGCCGTGTAGAACTTTACTTTTTCGTCGCGGTCGCCGCACTCTATCTGTATGACGGAAAGTATGTCGCTCCACCGTTTCCGTGCGGCCGAACGGTATTTGTCGAAGTCATCGTCGGGTACCTCGGCCGCCAGGTTACGGGCAGCCCCCTCCATGCTCACAGCGGAAAGGGCGGTGCTGAGCGTAATCTGTTCTCCCATGCGGGTAAAAAAGCCGAAGCGGCCTATGACCGATGTGCCGACACGCCTGCCATCCTTCAGCACCGGAAGACTGTCTATCTGTACGGAAGTGAACGGACGGGAGAAACGGGTGCGGAAATAAACGCGCTGGCCGCGTGCCCATCCGTCGGAAAAACGGTAGCCCTGAATAGTGACCGAATCGACCACCTCGATATGGGAGTCGTTCGTGGAGTCCCAGTTCATGGCCTTCCGCAAATTAAGGAAGACAACCGCCTCGGCTTCGGGGAAAGTATATCGCTGAATGCCGCAACGCTCTGTGGCTGTCAATTCCACGTCAATGCCGTAATCGGCCAGGCGCACCCGGTAATAGCCGGCACTGGCCAATTCGTCGGCGTGCGAAAAGAGAGAATGGATGCCCAAAGGGGAAACTGCCTCCTTATACGGTAGAGTGACCGGCATGAAAGAGATGTCATACAGGTCTCCAGCTCCGGTACCTGACAGATGGGTATGGCTGAATCCGACAATGGTGCTGTCCGGGTAGAAATAGCCTGCAATCCTGTCCCAGCCCGGTAGTCCGTTGTCGGGGCTGAGCTGCACCATGCCAAAAGGAATTTGGGCACCGGGATAGGTGTTGCCCGTATAGTCTGTCCCGATAAACGGATTCACCCACCCTGCATAAGACTCGTTGTCTTCACCTCCCGGCACCTGCCGGAAAGCACAGGCTTTCCAGACAAGGCACATCGCAATCAGGCAAATAATCTTCGTCGCATTCATACAGCCTTACATTATAAATCATGCAAAACAATTCGGATTCAATATTTCTCTGAAAGTTAATAAGTTATAGAAGTTATCACTTCGTTGCGTACCCCCTCTTGCCTCCCCCGTTATCGGGGGGGGGAGAACAACGTTAGGAGTTAAAGCCGACTTATAATGGTTAATGGTTAATGAATCGCAGAAATTTTACATTCTTCATTCCTCATTTTTCATTATCTCATCTATTGGCCTTTAACTTCTAAACCCGCCCAGGCGGGCAATCACTCCTTCTAATTTCTTTTAACTCCTGCAAGTTTGACTTCATCGATCTTCAATTCGGTAAAACCGCGACTTGAAACAATTATCGCCTAAATATACAACTTTTTCTTTACATATTACTTTTGTCCAGAATTTATCGGGTGAATTGAAGTGGAATTCAATCGGGTGGCATCCTTCTCCCACACGGATATGGAGTCACCATAAGTTCTCAAGACCTCCAGAGTGCGTGCCCTTCGCTTACGCCCCTTGATGTCCCAAAAGTCGCGAGTGAAGGGCTTCATCAGGTCCTGCCCGCCTCCTATGCTATTGACGCTCTGCCAACTCCCGACGGCCATGCCGTTGGCACGCTCGGTCACCCGGTAGCGCAGTCCGGTGGCTTCAATTTGCTCTACACTTTCGCGTGGGCCGGCATCCAGCGGACTCTTGGCCCAGTTGGAGGGAATGCTTCTGGTTCTCAATTCATAGAAAGGTCCCCTCCAGGTATTTTTATCCACCTTGATTTTCCGTTGGTAGACCGGGTCCCAATTGTAAGGTGTGTTCGGTCTGTAGGGGTACAGGGTCAGGCGTACCTTATTCTTGCGTTTGTCCGTCTCAGGCATATCGGGCAGGCTGGTATCAAAATCCATCCACGGCTTGTCCAAGGATACTTCGGGGGTTCCCACCAATCCCTCCTGATGAAGTTCCTTTAAAGCCTTCTGATTCAACTCCAGTTCTCCCTTCCCATTCAACAACTGCTGCAAGCGGATGGAGTCTTGGGGCGTCCAGTTTTGAGCGTAAAGAGGGAAGGCTGTTGCTATCAACAGCCCCCAAAGAGACAACAAACGTTTCACGAGTACTATCCTGTCGCTAAATTACCACCACATATAATTACTTCCACAAAGCGGTTCGTCGTAACAAGGGTCTATGGTCCACACCGTCCTCGGATATTTCTTTCCTTCCCACCAGCGGCGGTAGCGGGCGGCGGCATCCAGCACCTCCTCGTCAGACAAAAAATAGATGCCTTCGTAGTTTTCGGCATCAATATGTACCATCTTGCATCCCATTGAGGCATTATGTCCCAAACGGATAGTCTCAACCAACCACAAGATGCACTCTCCAAGACGAAGCTTGCCGCCGGCCGAATAAGAAACGGGAGCCAACGGGAACGAAGGTATCACGGTGAGGTCTTCGGCATACTCCAGCAGGTCTCCTATGTCGTCGTTAGTAAATTGAGGATAAATATCCTTCCCTTCGGAATCCTGAGACACATATTTGCCACTCTTCAATTGTTTGACAAACAAGTCCACATCCGGATTGTTGAAATCCAAGATTTCTTTGCCGCAAGAGGAAATCGTCAGTGTCAGGAAAACAAACAGCAACACCTGCCCGTATCTCAATAGTTTGTATGTAAAAGTCTTCTTCATCGTTGTATTCTATTTATGGGTTAATAAGTCATGCGTACTCCGCATAGCAGGTTCAAATTCGTGGGACGCTCCGAGCGCAGGCTCCGTACTCTGGAGTCAGTGTCAAAATGATGGGAAACAGTCGGCTCGGCAAAGACGGAAAAACGTTCATTGACCTTGTAGGCCACTCCTAGTCCTGCAAAGGCAGAAAGCCGAAACGGATCCTCTGCCGTCGTTTTGTTGATTGTCTTTTCAACAGTACCTCCTACAGTGGCATACCAATCTGTTTTGGAGGTTGCAGCCAGCATCACATTCATCTTTACCGGAACAGCCAGCGCATGCAGATGGTCCGCCATCCCTTCTTTAGCAGACAGATAATTGTATTGCAGACCGGCTTCAAGACTCAGGCGACTGTTGAACTTACGTTCCAATGAGACACCGGCCGTCAACGGCATCAAAAAATTGTCTGAGGGAAGCGATGTACCGGCCATCACCTTAAAACTCCAGACAGGCGAGGAATTCGTTTTCTTCATGGCAGAGACGGTTTTTTGTTCTTCATTTTCCATAGGAACAACCGATTGCTCATTTTGGTTTTCCGCATACCCCGAAACCCGCTGATAACCATCGTTTCCGTGCCTGTTTCCATAATATGAATTGCCTTGAGTCTGCTTTCCATATACTCGCTGGGTGATAGTGATAGAAACCTGAACAGACATCGTTTCATCCGTTTCTTCCACAGTCTGACCGGCCAACCCGGCAGGTTGCACAGGAGCAGGAGAATGGTTGCCGGCCTGTGCCGTCGGAGCAGTCGGATGAATGGAAGGAAAAGATTCACGCAACATGTCGGCATGAAGATTGCCCTCATGTGTCAATGCTTCCACTTGGGTGAACGCCTCTTTGATTTCTTCTTTAGGAGAAAAATACCAGAAAGCTGCCGAAGCCATTCCCAAAACCAGCACCACCGAAGCGGCAGCAACCACCCGATAGAATTTAGGAGTAAAGAAAGTGTGTGTGCTGACAGGAAGCATTCCGCTCTTGGAAGACAGCTCCTGCTGCAACTCCTCCCAAAAACCTTCACGCACCTCCATCTCTGCATGTCCAAGACGATTGCGAAACAGACCGGTTATTCCATTGTTATCTTCCTTCATATTCTGTATATTCTTTAATTCTTTTCATCAGCATACATTTGGCGCGATGAAGTTGTGAAGCAGACGAATGCTCTTTGATGTGAAGAAGTTCGGCAATCTCCTTGTGCGATTTTTCCTCAAATACATACAGGTTGAACACCGTACGGCATCCATCGGGAAGGTCGGCCACAAACTTCATCAACACTTCCTCGGGCACTTGCCCGCCGCTCTCAGCCACGCTTGCTTCGTCCAGAACATCAGGCAATTGCTCTTCGCAGACCACCAGACGGCTGAAACGCTGCTGCTTCCGCAGATAATCAATGGCCTGTGTCACCATCACTCTTGTCACCCACGTTGCCAAGGAACATTCTCCACGAAACGTAAAATGAGTGAATATTTTGACAAAACCATCGTGCAACACATCATGAGCCGCATCCAAATCGCCCGTATAACGATAACACAATGCCAACATCTGCCTGGAATAGAGGGTATACAGTTCCCTCTGGGCAAAATTCTTTCCTGCCCGACAGCCCTCTATCAACTCTATCTCGTTTTCCAATGTCAGTGTCTTTTTTTACGGGCGTTTTTCGCGCCATTTACCATAAAGACGCAGTATCTGGCAAAACACTGCTTCTATTAATCTAAAAAGAAGTTAAAGAACGGATAAAATATTTCCTGATTCAAGTTTCGCAAGAACTCAATTTACTAGTTGACAAGGCTACAGTCAACAAGTCTACAAGGTACGGAATGTCCTGCTTGATAAAGTGCCGCATGAAACGGATCGCTACAAACGTCTTGTCAACTCGTCAACTTGTTACTCGTCAACTGCAACTTGAGCTTGCGGAAGTTGAGTTTCTGAAAGTACAAAACCAATCCGGTCTCTGCCTTATTCCATAAAAAAACCTCTCCGTAGACTGCAACATGATGCAGCCTACCTGAGAGGCTCTCTATTCAATCATCAAAAATTACAGCGCTTGTCAGCAAGCCTTAAAACTCATATCCAGTCCTTTCACTGAATGAGTCAAGGCACCTACTGAAATAAAATCGACTCCACACTCGGCATAATCGCGCAATGTATCGAAGGTGATGCCTCCGGACGATTCCGTCTCGTAGCGTCCGCCCACCATTTCCACAGCCTTTTTCGTCATTTCGGGAGTGAAGTTGTCGAACATGATACGGTCCACTCCGCCCAAATCGAGCACCTGTTGGAGTTCGTCTAAGTTACGTACCTCGATTTCTATCTTCAAGTCTTTACCTTTCTCCTTACAATACTCTTTGGCCCGCGTAATAGCCTTGTCGATGCCGCCTGCAAAATCAACATGATTGTCCTTCAATAGAATCATATCGAAGAGGCCGATGCGGTGATTGACACCACCGCCTATCTTGACCGCCATCTTTTCGAGAATACGCATACCCGGAGTCGTCTTGCGGGTATCCAAAACCCGGGTCTTTGTGCCCTTCAATCTTTCGGCATACTTGTGCGTCATCGTGGCAATGCCGCTCATCCGTTGCATGATGTTCAGCATCAGGCGTTCTGTCTGCAACAACGACTGCACCTTGCCTTCCACCACCATCGCCACATCACCCGGCTTCACTTCCGCTCCGTCGTTAATGAACACTTCCACTTTCATGGTGGGGTCAAAACGGCGGAACACCTCTTTGGCGATTTCTATGCCAGCCAAAATTCCGGCTTCCTTAATCAACAGTTTGGACTTCCCCATTGCAGTAGCAGGGATACATGACAATGTCGTGTGGTCGCCGTCACCTATATCTTCGGCAAAAGACAAATCTATCAGTCTGTCTATCAACTCTTCTTCCTTATTCATTGGTCTTATCAATTCTTATTTGATGTATGACATATTTGTTTTGAACTCTCCTGAAAAAACAATTCACTCGGAAGTTTCCATTTACTGTAGCCAACGTACCGATCACAAAACTTGATTCGTCACGTTTGCCTTGATGATTTACATCAAACCCTTTCACTTTATTGCTGGAAAAGAAACTAGCCATCTCATTTTCTGCCAACTGCTTGTCCATGTTAGTAGAACGGTTTTGAATTATCAAATCCACTTTATCACCCAGATACCTGTTCAGTTCCTGAGAGTTTCCTTTCTTGAAGGCAACAATTACCCCAACCGGAACATCCTGGGCAAACGCCAAGGAGACCCAAACAAAGAGATTGGCCAACAATAGAGCTACCCGTTTTTTCATTTTCACAAGTATTAATGATACGCAAAGGTAAACATTTATTTTATAAAATATAGAGGATGAGGCGTTTTTTCTTACTTTTCCAACAAAACAGGCCTTGCAAATGATTGATTTGAGAGCATCGGACAAGAATTGTTTTCTTATTAAAACTATTTTTTCCCGATACAATGATAAACAAAACCCAGTTCCTCAAGTTCCTTCTTTTCGTAAATGTTACGGCCATCGAAAACGACCGGATTATTCATCGTTTTTCTAATGACTCCCCACGAAGGGAGACGGAATTCTTTCCACTCAGTCACTAACATTAAAGCATCAGCATCCAACACCGCATCATACATATCACTGGCATAATATACATGTTCTCCAAGCCGATGTCTGCACTCATCCATAGCAACCGGATCATAAACCCTGACCTTGCAATTTGCCTTCAGCAACTTATCTATCAACACCAAAGCCGGCGCTTCACGCATATCATCTGTTTCGGGTTTAAATGCCAGTCCCCATAATGCAACGGTTTTACCCGGCAATTTTTGTTCAAAATAAGAATCCAGTTTGTTAAATAATACACTTTTCTGACGCTCGTTTACCTCTTCAACCGCTGACAGTACCCTCATTGTGTAACCATTCTGTTCGGCAGTCTTAATTAAAGCCTTAACGTCCTTTGGAAAGCAAGAACCTCCATAACCTATTCCTGGATATAAGAACTTACGGCCTATGCGGGTATCTGAACCGATTCCACTACGTACCATATTGACATCAGCCCCCACCAATTCGCACAAATTGGCAATATCGTTCATAAAACTGATACGAGTAGCCAGCATGGAATTGGCAGCATATTTTGTCATTTCTGCAGAAGGAATATCCATGAAAATCACACGAAAATTATTAAGAAGGAACGGCTTATATAGTTTGCTCATAATCTTGCGAGCGCGTTCAGACTCCACCCCCACAACCACACGGTCCGGACTCATAAAATCATTGACAGCATTTCCTTCTTTCAAGAACTCAGGATTGGAAGCTACATCAAATTCTATATTGACGCCACGTTTGTCCAATTCCTCACAGATGGCCTTACGAATCTTTTCAGCAGTACCTACCGGTACTGTACTCTTTGTAACAACCAAGACATACTTATTCATATTCCGTCCAATGGAATGGGCCACTTCAAGTACATGAGTCAAATCTGCACTACCGTCTTCATCCGGAGGAGTACCAACCGCACTGAAAACCACCTCAACGTCGTTCAAGCAAGCCTGTAAGGAAGTAGTAAAATGCAAACGGCCCGCCTTTACATTCCGATTCACCATCTCTTCAAGTCCATTCTCATAAATAGGAATAATTCCTTTCTTCAGGGACTCAATTTTATCACTGTTGGTATCTACGCATACAACATTGACGCCTATTTCCGCGAAACAAGTACCTGTAACCAAACCGACATATCCGGTACCTACAATGGCAATCTTCATATAAGCTTATATAATTTTAGTTTTGCAAATTGATATAAAACGTAGTCAAGCCAGCAACCTTGTTAATAAGACATCTGCCATACACTCAAACTTACCGGCTTTAAATACTCAACTAATCCTGGCGAGCGGTAACTTCTTTAAGACCAATAACTCCTGCAGGTTTTACATTTGCCGGATTTGAGTTATTTAAAATATTCAGCATCTTTAAACGAAACGGCTTGTTCATCTTTTACAGACAATACAAGCGAATCAGGAGCGATGGGCCAGTCAATTCCAATTGTTTCATCATCATAACGAATGGAAGCCTCATGAAGAGGAGCGTAAACATTATCGACTTTATACGTAAATATAGCATATTCACTCAACACCAAAAAGCCATGTGCAAACCCTCGTGGAATAAAAAACTGACGTTTGTTTTCCTCACTTAATTCCACACTGACATATTTTCCAAATGTGGGAGAAGAAAAGCGCAAGTCAACAGCTACATCCAGTACACGCCCCTTAATGACACGCACCAATTTAGCTTGGCTGTATTCCCCCCTTTGATAATGCAACCCCCGTAATACGCCAAAACTAGATTGGGATTCATTATCCTGGATGAAATGCACTTCACCGACTTGGTTTCTAAATTCCTCCTCTTTAAAAGCTTCCATGAAATATCCTCGGGCATCAAAGAACACCTTCGGTTCAATGACCCAAACGCCATCTATCTCTGTCTGTATATAATTCATATTCTACTGAATGTTATGTAAAACAGTTACAAAAATAGGATTTTTTTTCAAGCTCTATTCAAAATAGCTGAGGTTTATAATTTATTAGTGCCTAAAAGTGGGTTTTAATCAAGAATTACGCTATTTTTGTAGCATGAATGAACTATCGCAACACATAGAGAACTTATTATTGGAAAATGACTGTGTCATTGTTCCTGACCTGGGAGGCTTTATCGCTCACCATACATCTGCAACAAAGATAACAGACGAGAATAAATTTCTCCCTCCGACCCGAATCATCGGATTCAATCCACAATTAAAAATGAATGACGGCATGTTGGTTCAGTCTTATATGTCTGTATACAACACCAGTTTTCCGGATGCTACAAAATTAGTTGAACGGGAAGTAAAACAATTGCAGGAAAAGCTCCACGAAAATGGCAAAGTAAACTTGGCCAACATTGGTGAATTGCGATATACCATTCACGAAACATACGACTTCATACCTTATGACAATAGAATAACTACTCCATATCTATACGGACTGGAAAGCTTTGAAATGCAGGAATTGCCAACTCTGAAGAAGCCATATACAATTAAGTCACCCACGACCTTCCCCACAACTTCCAAAGGGAGGAGCCAAAGAAGAAGAATTGCAATCAGGCTTAACCGTTCCTATATACCCAATGCGGCCGCAATAGTTGCCATATTTGTGCTTTTTTTCCTATTATCCACTCCTGTCAAAAATACAGAAGTTATGAACGAAAATTATGCACAGTTACTTCCTGAAGAACTTTTTGAAAAGATAGAAAAGCAATCATTGGCTATCACTCCTGTATTCACACATGTACATGAAAGTAAAAGTCATGTACAGACAGCCCCAAAGCAAACTATACAAGACAAAAAGAATGTCGTACCGGTTGCGGTAAAAGAAGTCAAGGTTAAGCAAGAGCAAATTTTCCCCGCTGTTCTTTCCACTAAGAAGAATGATAAAGTTGCTATCTCAGCCAAGCCCATAGCACCCGCTCCTGCACCCCAGATAGAAACAAGGCAAAACAACGCAAATAAGGCTACACATTTCCACATTATCGTTGCCAGTATGGGCACAGAGAAAGACGCACAGGAAATGGCCCGCCAATTAATGGGACAAGGATATAAAGATGCCCAAGCATTGATAGGAAATGGCCGAATGCGTGTTAGCATTCAATCCTTTCCCACTCAAAAAGAGGCATACGAAGCCTTGCAACAGGTACGTAAGAATAAAAGTTTCGAAGGAGCGTGGGTACTCAGACAATAAAGAATGCTCATCCTGTGTGTATTGAACCGAACGAACATAAGCAGCGACACAGGGATATCCAGTAAATGTCTCTAAAATAAAGATGGCATGTGAAGTGATTATGGTCTATCATCTTCATATGCCATTATCATTGTCATTTTCTCGTGCTCTCTCACATAATTTTATCCAGCAGGTCATGACACTCCTGAAGAAGTCTGATAACCTCTTCTGCCCTTGTGAATAAAATCATGTCATTCACCTGCCGCACATCTCACTTTCACATTCATGAGCTTTTGCTGCATACGGATACAGTCCTTCAGACGTATACCTTCATTGAAAGCCTTGAACGAGATGTGTTCGATGAACGATATGCCGTCTATCTGTATGTTGTTAACCTTTGCACCAAACTCGACGGATTTGGCTTCCTTGCCTCTTACGATGGGACGTATATAATGACGGTCAATGCTGACAATACGGTCACTGACCTTACGGCCTTCAAACATTTCCTTTTCCTATACAAGAACTTTTCTGATGATGGGAAGACGCTTCTGGTAGACCTGTGTATATCGTAGTACGGCTCCGTAATCTCTATGAATCTTATCCATCTGTATGAGAAGTTTTTCAAGAAACCTGAGCATACGACGCTTGAGCATCCTTGTCCTTGATGCCTTTCTTTTTCTTTTCTTACAGTAGGACAGATAGGATTCCGCCACATCAGCATATTTGTTGCGTGGGCGTCTTATGCCAAGCTCCTTGCAATGCCGGCAGATATGTCTGAAAGCCATTCGAGACATTCCCAAAGAGACTTCATGTCTGTAGGGAAACGCATATGGCTCTCATAGCAAGTGTCATCTGTCATACACACGTGAAGGTTCTCAAGATATGGTTTCCAGTGTATGGCCAATATCTCCTGAAGGGATGCAATCTCATTACGGATGGCGCTGACTATCTTGTAGTCGGTTATGGGGAAAGATGGGTCTATCATGATTCTGCAGAACAACTGGTAATGTATGCATTAAGGTGTTCCACCAGATGTCTGTCGGAGAGTCCGGTGTAGGATTTCAGGACCATAATGGCAATCTTTGCGGAAGGACTGAATATGTTCCAGCGTCAAAGACGGTTTTCCGACAGCCCCATGGCTTTTGCCATAACTTCAAAAGGGAACACTGAATGAAGCCTGCCAAGCTCACTCTCATTAAAACTCTTGCGACATTTTTCCAGAATATCAAATTCTGTAAAGCCCAAAGTTGGGTGAATTTCAGAAACATTTTGTATTTTAGCCATATCTTTCTTGGGGGATTTCCCCCGTTTTGGCCGTCAACCCTTATTTTCGGGGAATACCTAAAGATACAAAAAAGCCAACCGATTCGCAACAATTTGTGTATGAATCAGTTGGCTATTTTTATACTATTTACTGAATGTCACTATGGAGATGATAAAGCAAAATCACTACATATACCATTATTATTGTCATTCTGTGTTTTCTCACATAAGAAGAGGTCTCCATTGAAGAAAGCCACCCATATACAAAGAAACAGAAAAGGCCGGGACGCCACATTAGGAGTCCTGGCCTTTCAATTGTAAAAACTATCTAACTTTAAAAAGTAACTTATTCTTCAATGGCAGCCTGCGCCGCAGCCAAACGTGCGATAGGTACACGGAAGGGTGAGCAGCTGACATAGTTCAAACCAACTTTGTGACAGAACTTCACGGAAGAAGGTTCACCGCCGTGTTCGCCGCAGATACCACACTTCAGGTCGGGACGTACGGCACGCCCTTTTTCGGTAGCCATACGGATGAGCTGGCCTACACCATTCTGGTCGAGAACCTGGAACGGGTCTACCTTCAGAATCTTCTTCTCCAAATAGATAGGCAAGAAAGAAGCAATATCGTCGCGAGAATAACCGAAGGTCATCTGAGTCAAGTCGTTCGTACCGAATGAGAAGAACTCTGCTGAAGAAGCGATGCGGTCTGCCGTCAGGGCTGCACGCGGAATCTCAATCATCGTACCTACCTTGAAGTCGATGCTGTCGCCCACTTCCTCAAACAGCTTGGCAGCTTCACCACGGATAACGTCTTCCTGCTGCTTGAACTCATAAAGAATACCGGTAAGGGGTACCATGATTTCGGGATGAGTTTCTACGCCCTCCTTCTTCAGTTCAAGGGCTGCACCCAGAATGGCACGTGTCTGCATCTGCGTGATTTCAGGATAAGTGTTACCCAAGCGGCAGCCACGGTGACCCAACATGGGGTTGTGCTCGCAGAGAGCCTCTACACGCTGCTGGATGTACTGCAAGCTTACGCCCATAGCTTCGGCCATTTCCTGCTGACCTTTCAAATCGTGAGGAACGAACTCATGCAAAGGAGGATCGAGCAGACGTACAGTCACCGGACATCCTTCCATGGCTTTGAAGATGCCCTTGAAGTCTGCTTGCTGATACGGAAGAATCTTGTGTAAAGCTTTGCGACGGCCTTCAGCATCTTCTGCCAGAATCATTTCACGCATAGCCTTAATCTTCTCACCTTCAAAGAACATGTGCTCCGTACGGCAAAGACCGATACCTACGGCACCAAAGTTACGTGCAACCTGTGCATCGTGCGGCGTGTCAGCGTTCGTACGTACTTGCAGACGAGTGTACTTATCGGCCAGCTTCATCAGTTCGGCAAAGTCGCCGGAGAGTTCGGCAGCCTTCGTTTCTACCTTACCATTATAAATTTCACCGGTGCTACCGTTCAATGAGATAAAATCACCTTCCTTCAGTACAACACCGTCTACTTCTACGGTACGTGCCTTGTAGTCGATATTCAATGCGCCCGCACCCGATACACAGCACTTACCCATACCACGGGCAACCACAGCAGCATGTGAAGTCATACCGCCACGAGCTGTCAAGATACCTTCGGCCACAGCCATACCGGCCAAATCTTCGGGAGAAGTCTCGATACGTACCATTACGACACGCTTACCGGCAGCACGCCATTCAGCAGCATCATCGGCAAAGAATACAATTTGTCCGCAAGCGGCACCCGGAGAAGCCGGAAGACCACGAGTGAGCACCTTGGCTTGCTTCAGGGCAGCCTTGTCGAATACGGGATGAAGAAGTTCATCGAGTTTGTTGGGCTCGCAACGCAGCAAGGCTGTTTTTTCGTCAATCATACCCTGACGCAACAAATCCATGGCAATCTTCACCATTGCGGCACCTGTACGCTTACCGTTACGTGTTTGGAGGAACCAAAGTTTGCCTTCCTGTACAGTGAACTCCATATCCTGCATGTCGCGGTAATGGTTCTCCAACTTCGTCTGCAAGGCATCCAATTCCTTATAGATTTCAGGCATAGCCTCTTCCATGGAAGGATATTTGCTGGCACGCTCTTCTTCGCTGATACCAGCCAGTTCTGCCCAACGCTGAGAACCGATCTTGGTAATCTGCTGCGGAGTACGGATACCGGCTACCACGTCTTCACCTTGAGCATTAATCAAGTATTCACCGTTGAACAAATCTTCGCCCGTAGCGGCATCACGGCTGAAGCATACACCTGTAGCGGAAGTGTCGCCCATGTTACCGAATACCATCGCCTGTACGCTGACGGCTGTACCCCATTCATCAGGTATACCTTCCATCTTACGATAGAGAATGGCACGCTCGTTCATCCAAGAGTTGAATACAGCACAGATGGCACCCCACAGCTGCTCGTAAGCAGAGGTCGGGAAGTCTTTGCCGGTACGTTCCTTCACGGCAGCCTTGAATTTCTTAACCAGTTCCTTCAGGTCTTCCACTTCCAGTTCGTTGTCCAGTTTCACGCCTTTGGCATGCTTCACTTCTTCTATAATAGCTTCAAAGGGATCCACATCTTCCTTGTTGGCCGGTTTCATGCCCAGTACTACGTCGCCATACATCTGGACAAAACGGCGGTAAGAATCCCATGCAAAACGTGCATTGCCAGTTTTGCGGGTCAATCCCTCCACAACTTCGTCGTTCAAACCCAGGTTCAAAATAGTATCCATCATACCAGGCATGGAAGCGCGTGCTCCCGAACGTACGGAAACCAACAACGGATTCTCCACGTCACCAAACTTGGAGCGCATCAACGTTTCTACGTGTGTAATGGCTTTTTCCACTTCGTCCTTCAGGAGGGCAACCACCTTCTCCTGCCCCATTTCATAGTATTCTGTACAAACTTCTGTCGTGATGGTAAATCCGGGAGGAACAGGAACTCCGATTAGATTCATTTCTGCAAGGTTCGCACCTTTACCACCCAAAAGGTTTCTCATGTCGGCCTTTCCTTCTGCCTGACCGTTACCAAAGGTATAAACTCTTTTTTTGTCCATAATAAAAATTTAAAGTTTATGAATTTGTGATTCTTTCATTTTTCTGTTCGCAAATCTAACGATATTTCGTAGACTATAAAAACTTTTTAAGAGAAAAAATCTGCCGAAATGCAATTTCCACATTGCAATATTGAATATCCTATCCCCATCGAGGAAAATATCAAAAAAATAGCTACTTTTGCCGGAAATTTATTAGAATGGTATAAAAGTGGCAAGAAAGAGAAAAGAACTTCCCCTGCTGGAAAAGGTGGAAATAACAGATGTGGCTGCCGAAGGAAAAGCCATTGCGAAAGTAAACGACCTGGTAGTCTTTGTGCCTTATGTAGTGCCCGGCGACATAGTAGACCTTCAAATCAAACGGAAAAAGCACCACTATGCCGAGGCCGAAGCGGTGAAGTTTCACGAATACGCTAAAAACAGGGCCGTACCCTTCTGTCAGCATTACGGCGTGTGCGGCGGATGCAAATGGCAAATACTGCCCTACACCGAACAACTCAGGTTCAAACAGAAGCAAGTAGTGGACAACCTGACCCGTATCGGAAAAATTGAACTGCCCGAAATATCGCCCATACTTGGTTCGGAGAAGACTCAGTTTTATCGCAACAAGCTGGAATACACATTCTCCAACAAACGGTGGCTGACAGCCGAGGAGGTGAAGGAAAACGTAGTCTACGAACAGATGAACGCCGTAGGCTTCCACATCCCCAATGCGTTTGACAAAGTACTGGCCATCGAGAAGTGCTGGTTACAGGACGACGTTTCCAACCGCATCCGAAACGCCGTGCGCGACTATGCCTACGAGCACAACTACCCCTTCATCAACCTGCGTACCCATGAGGGAATGCTGCGCAACCTGATTGTACGCACATCGAACACGGGTGAACTGATGGTTATCCTGGTGAGCAAGATAGAGCGCGACGAAGAAATGGAGCTGTTCAAGCGACTGCTCCAGTTTGTTGCAGACTCATTCCCTGAAATCACCTCCCTACTCTACATCGTCAACAACAAGTGCAACGACACCATCACCGACTTGGACGTACAGGTATTCAAGGGAAAGGACCACATCTTTGAAGAGATGGAAGGCCTTCGTTTCAAAGTAGGTCCCAAATCCTTTTATCAGACCAATTCCGAGCAGGCTTACCATTTATATAAGGTGGCACGCGACTTCGCGGGTCTTACCAGCAACGAACTCGTCTACGACCTCTACACCGGCACGGGCACCATCGCCAACTTCGTCTCGCGTCAGGCCAAGCGGGTCATCGGCATTGAGTACGTGCCCGAAGCTATCGAAGACGCCAAAGTCAATTCCGAAATAAATGGCATAAAAAACACCCTGTTTTTTGCTGGAGATATGAAGGATATGCTGACGCAGGATTTTATTGTCCAATACGGACGTCCCGATGTCATCATCACCGACCCGCCCCGTGCTGGTATGCACCCAGACGTGGTAAACGTCATCCTTTTTGCACATCCTCGCCGCATCGTCTATGTCAGCTGCAACCCCGCCACCCAAGCACGCGACCTCCAGTTGCTTGACATCAAATATCGGGTTAAGGCCGTACAGCCTGTAGACATGTTCCCCCACACACACCATGTGGAAAACGTAGTACTGCTTGAACTGAGAGAAGAAACCGACTCATCCAACCTTTAAAATACCCTACCCTCGTGGCAAAAGAAAGATACAGCGCAAAAGCCCGCGCCCAATATACGGACTATACCGTCAGAGAACCCATGGAACTGATGGAGTTTCTGGCAGCCATGATGCCCCAGGCAAGCCGCACCAAGCTGAAATCACTCCTGAGCAAACGCATCGTCTATGTGGACAACGTCATCACCACCCAGTACAATTTCCCTCTGAAGCCCGGCATGAAGGTACAGGTCAGCCGAGACAAGGGCAACCGGGAGTTCCACAACAAACTGCTCAAGATTGTCTATGAAGATGCCTACCTCATCGTCGTGGAGAAGATGCAGGGCCTGCTCTCCGTCAGCACCGAGCGACAGAAGGAACGCACGGCCTGCACCATTCTCAACGAATACCTGAAACATACGGGCCGTCACAACCGCGTTTACGTAGTACACCGTCTGGATCGAGACACTTCGGGCCTGATGATGTTTGCCAAGGACGAAAAAACCCAGCACACCCTGCGCGACAACTGGCACCAGCTCGTCTTCGACCGCCGCTACGTGGCCGTGGTGGCCGGCGAGATGGAGAAGAACGAGGGCATTGTCCGCTCGTGGCTCACTGACCGCACTTTCTATGTCTACTCCAGCCCTACTGACGACGGGGGCAAGGAAGCCATCACCCACTACCGTACTATCAAACGTGCCAACGGCTACTCGCTGGTGGAGCTACACTTGGAGACGGGACGCAAGAACCAAATACGCGTACACATGCAGGATTTGGGACATCCCGTCGTAGGCGACGGGCGCTACGGCCTGGAAGACCTCAACCCTCTGGGCCGTCTGGCCCTCCACGCCTTCAAGCTCTGCTTCGACCATCCGGTCACCGGCGAAGAGATGAGATTCGAGACTCCCTACCCGCCCGATTTCAAGAAACTCTTCTTGAAGTAACCCGCATTTAGGTATCCCGCTATCGGCCACCGTTGGTACCGGACATGGAAAGACCGGAGTAAGCATAGCTACATAGCTAGACAGATGAGATATTCTGCCTAGCTTTGTCAGAAACTAAATCAGGGATATTCAGTAAATGTCCCTACAAAGTAAGATGGCATATAAAGTCGATAGAGTATAATCACTTTATATGCCATTATTATTGTCCTTTTTCCGTGT